>JBEKRA010000071.1:0-8656 GCA_049519195.1 Verrucomicrobiota bacterium | reverse complement strand
CTGTTTCCGGAGCCTCAAAGTAACCGTCAAAGCGAAGACCCGCCCGGTGGTCGTGCGTCCGCAATCCGATGTTCACGTTTGTTGCGCCACCCGCTTTTACCGGGCAAAGCAACTGAAAATTGGGCAACCAGAACCAATAGCCTTCAAAGCATTCGACATTAGCGATGTGAATCAACTTCTGTGACTGCGGCTCGGTCAATGGTGACTTCACCATGGGCGCTTGTGTGCATGATACCCTCAAATGAGCATCGTTGAACTGGTTGAACCAGTCCACACGCAGCGGATAACGTCCGGCGGTGAGCCGTTTCGCGCCGGAGATTGTTCGTGAACCGTGAATTCCATCGTTGTTGACCAAGGGAGCAGCCGCAACATAACTGCCCAGATCACCGTGATTGAGATAGCATTGCTGGGCATTGATTTCGACGAGGTCACCCGGCTGGAATTCCGACTGGAGACCGTCGCATTCAAGAAATACAGCGCCGTTCTCATCCTCAAGAACGAGCACGCCGGAATTCGTGCTGCACGCGAAGACGGTGGCTTTCAACTTGACGTTCCCGGTCAGCCCATTTGTCTGGCCCGTCGCCAGCGTGAGTTGGGCAAGATTGGTGAAGACAGGAAGCGTTTGTGCATTGACCGGTGAAACAGACGCCATCGCGCCCAGGAGCAAGGCAAACGTCAGCATGATTCCGAGGCGGGCCTCCCGGAAAAAGGGCCGGCTTTTTTCACGGTTATTCATGGATGGAGGCATGTTAGCTTTTGACGATGCCTCAACCAACCTTTTTCCACCAGCGGCCATTGTGGATTCAATTCAAAATCCGGATTATAGCCAAAACTACATCCCTCCTGTTCGCGACATTGGACTGGATGACCACCACAAAAACAAAAAATTGCGCCGCATGACTGCGGCGACGTTCCAGCAAAAGCTGCCCGGCTCGCCCGCGCACGCGCCGGGAAATTACCCTGGCACGAACGGCACGGTGACTTACCCGGAAGGTCTGCTGGCCGGCTACCTCTGGTTCGACACGAAGCGCATCAAGCCGCAGTTCCCATCCGGCTTTGGTTTGAGCTGCACGACGTTCAAGTATTCCATAATTTTGATGACATGACTGAATGTTGTCCGTATTTTAATTATGGATCATGAAAATTTACCTTTTATGGGCCGGTGCGATCAGTTTTGCGCTTGCGCTGGCATGGTCAATGGTTTCAGTTCCCGGTGCGGAGAACAAGCCGCGTTATCTGGATGCCAATCAGCCCGTCGAGAAGCGCGTGGACGATTTGCTTTCGCGGATGACGCTGGAGGAAAAAATCTCGCAGGTGCATGCGGACTCAAAGTTTTCCACCGCGGCCGTGCCGCGACTGGGCATTCCCCGGCGCTGGTTCGATGACGGTCCGCACGGCGTGCGCGAGGACGTCGGCCCGTATTCCTGGAATGCGGTCGGCGGCAACAACGATTACGCCACCTGGCTGCCGGCGTTGGGCGCGCTGGGGTCAACGTGGAACGTGGACCTGGCCACAGCCTACGGTGACGTGATCGGCCAGGAGGCGCGGGCGCGCGACAAGGACGTGATGCTGGCGCCGATTGTGGACATCGCGCGGACGCCGTTGTGCGGGCGGATTTACGAATACCTCGGCGAGGATCCTTACCTGAACGCGCGGTTTGGTGTGAATTACATCGAGGGACTTCAATCGAACGGCGTGGCCGCGTGCATCAAACATTTCGTCGGCAACAATCAGGAATGCGGACGCGAGACCATGAACATGGACTTTGACGAACGCACGCTGCGCGAAATTTATCTGCCGCCGTTCGAGGCCGCCGTCAAGGAGGCGCATATCTGGTCTGTCATGGGCGCTTACGCGAAATTTCGCGGCGAACATTGCGCCTACAACGATTACCTCATCAATCACCTCCTCAAAGGCGAATGGCAGTTCCCCGGTTTCGTCATATCGGACTGGAGCGGCACCTACGGCACCCGCGAATCCGCGCTGGGGGGATTGGACGTGGAGATGGGCACGCTGGTCGGCTCGGAGGAACCTTCCGCCTACAAGAGATTTTTCCTGGCCCAGCCGTTCCTCGACGGCATCCGCGCGGGCAATTATCCGGTATCGCTCCTCGACGACAAGGTGCGCCGCAGTCTGCGCGTGATGATTGCGACGGGGGTTTTTGACCCGCGCCCGCCCGGCTCGATCAACACGCCGGAACATCAGGCCGTTGCCCGGCGCATTGCCGAGGAATCCATGGTTCTGCTGAAAAATGATAACCGCGCCCTGCCACTCAATCTGGCCGGACTCAAATCGGTGGCCGTCATCGGCGAGAACGCCGTCCGGCACAACGCCAACGGTTTCTTCGGCGCCGGCGTCAAGACGCTTTACGAAATCACCCCGCTCGACGGCATTAAACAGTTTGTCGGCGACAAGGCGGGCGTGACGTATTCCGCTGGTTACGCCAAGGACGGCGGTGGCGCGAATCTGGTGGCGGAAGCTGTAGCGGCTGCGCGCCGGGCCGACGTGGCCATTGTGGTGGCGGGCCTCAGTCATGTCCGCTATCAGGACGACGAAGGCTGGGACCGGACAAATCTCTGCCTGCCGTATGGCCAGGATGAATTGATCCGACAGGTGGCGCAGGCCAATCCGCGGACGGTAGTGGTGCTGGTGTCCGGACCGGCCATTGAAATCGGGTCGTGGCTGGGACAGGTGCCGGCGGTGTTGCAGGCGCATTATTCGGGCATGGAAGGCGGCCACGCGCTCGCGCGGATTTTGTTCGGCGAGGTGAATCCGTCCGGCAAGCTGACCGTGACGTATCAGAAACGACTGGCGGACTCGCCGGCGCACGCGCTCGGCACTTATCCTGGCACGAACGGCACGCTGTTCTACAAGGAGGGATTGCTGGTCGGCTACCGCTGGTTTGACGCGAAGAAAATTGAACCCGAATTTCCGTTCGGCTTCGGCTTGAGCTACACGACGTTCGAGTATTCCAATCTGAAACTGATTCCCGCCGATGGCACAAACGAAATCGTGACGGCGCAGTTTGAAATCAAAAACACCGGCAAGGTGGCCGGCGCGGAAGTGGCGCAGCTTTACGTCCACGAAGAAAATCCAAGCCTGATGCGGCCGGAGAAGGAATTGAAAGGCTTCAAAAAAGTTTTCCTCCAGCCGGGCGAAACACAGACGGTATCCATTCCGCTCGACCTCCGGGCGCTGGCATACTTCGACCCGGCGAAAGCCGGCTGGGTGGCCGAAGCCGGCGATTACCAAATCCAAATCGGAAGCTCGTCCCGCGATCTCCGGTTGAAAGAACCTTTTCACCTGGGCCAAACCAGGGTGGCGAAGTTGTCTTCGAATTGAACTCGACAACCGAAGTCGGCATTAAGTAGCTGCGACGCCTCGTCGCCGCTTCAATTAACATAGTGACAAACGCCAAACTGGTAGTGCTGACCTGCTGGTCAACCAACCCGGCGGCGCAGCAGCGCCGCCCTACCAACCAATGCACCAATGTTGTTTTGATCTGCTATAGGTTCACTTCGGCAGGAACGCCGCCAGCGCATAGACCAGCGCGGCATTCCAGTTGATGGCGATTTCGTTGGTCTTGAAATCGCCCTGTTCATCATGCCAGTCGGTGGCCTTGGGATGCGGGCCGCCGACGAGATAACCGGGCCACGGATCTACCACTTTGTCGGCGCCGGACCGGCGGTCGTGCGGATGCATCGGCGGCTGAAAACCAATTCCTGTGACAAATGAGCGCCCATAGTAATTGCGGCCGAACAAATGGTTCAAGGCGTCGAGGCTGGCGGCGCGATAACGGCTTTGACTGGAAGTGAACCGGGATTTTTGCGTCAGCAGTTCCGCGCCATGTGCCCCGACCGGCGGCTGGCTCGCGCGCGCCGTCAAACGGTCGGCGGCCATGAGCAGCACCGTTTGCCGGGCCACGGCACCATTGCAACCCCAGAAGTAAATCGAGCCTAACGGACGTTCGTAACCGTCGCGCTTCGCGGTCTGGACAATGCCATCCGCCACGGCCATCAGGTTGCTGCGGACTAGCGTCACCAGAACCGGATCGCGTCCGGAGTGTTTTGAAAACAGGTAGGTGAGAAGTCCCAAATCCTTCGTTTCGTCCCAGTCGAAATCGGCGTCCACCCGGCCGCCAACCGCCCGGACGCGCGTTTCGAGGTCGCGCAAAACGTCAGGCGAACCGGTCGTTTCCCAGAGTTCCGCCGCTGCCCACAAACGGTTTTGCGGAGCGCCGCCAGCCCGATGATCAGGCTCATTGACTTCATACGCGCCGGTGCCAAAGCCGGTCTGATCCGCCCGGTGATATTCCGGGTGTGCTTGCAAAAACTGGTAACTCTTTTGGGCGGCTTGCAGGCAGCGGGCGGCAAATTCCCGATCGTAAGGCCGAAAAATCCGGGCGGCTTGCGCCGTCATGGCTACGAAATCGGCGGTGGCCTCGCTGCCCCAGGGCGTGAAAAAGCGTTCGGCGGTTTCCTGTTCCGGCAGGATGAACCCGCCGAATTGCTTTGTCGTAAGCTTGTGGGATACCGAGCCGTCCGCCAACTGCATGGTCAGCAGCCAGTCCATCTCCCATTTCAGTTCCGCCAGAAAATCCGGCAGCTTGCCGCCGGATTCCGGGATGTCGAGGCAAACCTTGCGCAATTGCGGAGTGAAATCCTCCCAGGCGCGGAACAGGACGCCGACGGTGACTCCGGCGTTGACGGTATATTTGTTGTAATCGCCGGCATCATGCCAGCCTTTGCCGCCGTCCTTGTGCGTGTGGCCGCCGCCGACATAATCCAGCCAGGCGTCGTTGGTGTGACAGGCCGTATGGGCAAACGTCTCACCATGATACTTACTGCTCACGGCAATGCCGCAGCGCCACAGGTAAAATCCGCGCATGGTGGTGTGATACGGCTCGCGATAAACGTCCGCCGCAATGCGGAATGGCGCGGACTGTCCAACGCCCGGCACCACGAGCCGGTAGTCGCCAGTTTTTTTGAAGCTTGAAAAATCAGCGGTGTAAAGCGATTCGCCGGTGTCGGAATTCAACGCCGGGCCGGTGATTTTGCCGGTGCTGACGGTTGAATTGTCCGAGACACGGACGACGGCAAAATTCGTGCCGGACGCGGCGAGGGAAACTATCTTTTCCGCCTTGGGCAGATAGCCGACGGTGTTGAGGCGGATGGCGGAAGATTCGTCCGCAGCCCAAGCGGAGGCGGCCAACACGACGGCGCAAAAGGCAATTGCCAGTAAAAATCCAAAGACACCGAGGCGGCGGGCTTCGCAATTTAGGGACAGATTTGGCGTGGTCATATAATAAACGGAACCGCTTTTTTCGGAACAACGCAAGCCATAAGCGGCGCCGGCCGTGTCGTGAATTTCACCGACAAGCTTTTTTACGGGGAAGTTGTTAATCTTTTGTGCAATCACTTTTTGCGGTGAAGAAATTTTAATGCACACGCGCGTGCCATCTGGCACGATGCGGGAGCAAGCACAACAATTTTATTACCATGAACAACACCGAAGCCAGCGGTAGGAAAGCTTCCTATCCCAATCCGTTTTTGTGGGTGCCATCCAGTTATCTGGCGATGGGGTTGATTTACGTCACCGTCGGCAGCGTGGCCAACGTGATGTTCAAAAACATGGGCATGGACAACATCAACGCGGCATTCTGGTCCAGCATCCTGGGTTTTCCCTACACATTCAAGTTTGTCTGGGCGCCGTTGCTGGAACTTTACCAGACGAAAAAGTTTTTTGTGGTGCTGATGCAATTCTTGATCGCCGCAAGCATTGTGTGCGTGGCGTTTGCCCTCAAATTGCCCGCCCTGACCTGGGTGGTGCCGGTTCTGGTGTTGCTGGCGGTTTCGGGCCTGCTCGGCGCCACCCAGGACATCGGTTCCGACGGCGTCTATGTGACCACGCTTCCGCCGAAAGACATGGCGAAATACACCGGCTTCCAGAGCATGTGCTGGAATGCGGGTTCTCTGCTGGCCGTCGGGCCGCTGATTCATTTCAGCGGCGTGTTGCACGACCGAACCGGAAGTTGGGGGTCGTCATGGATGGTGATCATGCTGGTCATCGCTGGCGTAATGCTCCTGGCCGGCGTGTATCATAGCCGATTCCTGCCGCCGGGACAAAAGGCGGACGACGCCCCGAAGAGTTTTGGCGATTCCATGGGCACCTTCGGCAACGCCTTTGCGACGTTTTTCCAGAAGAAGGATGTCTGGCGGCTCATCGCGTTTGCCTTCTTTTTCCGCACTGGCTTCGGACTCATTGACAAGATGGGTCCGCTGTTCATGATTGACGACCGGGCCAAGGGCGGCTTGGGCCTCTCCAATCAGGTGCTCGGTGACATCAACGGCACCTTCGGCACCGGCGCCTTCATTGTCGGCTCGCTCATCGGCGGGTGGTTGGTCTCGCGCTTCAGCCTGAAGAAATCGCTGCTCTTTCTCTGCCTCTGCCTCAATGTTCCGAATGTCACGTTCCTGATCTTGAGCCAAACCTTGCCGACCAACTACTACGTCATTGCCACCATCGTCACCTTCGAAAAACTCGGCTGGGGCATCGGCTGTGTCGGCCACATGATTTACATGATGCAACAAATTTCTCCCGGCCCTTACCGGACGGCGCATTACACCTTTGCCACCGCGCTCATGGGCGCCTGCATGATGACCACCGGCGCCGTCAGCGGCTACCTCCAGAACTGGGTTGGCTACCATTGGTTCTTCATCATCGTCCTGTTTGCCGCGGTGCCTTCCATCCTCGTGACGATCTTTGCCCCATTCCACAACCCCGATACGACCGGCCGGAGTGATGATGACAAACCGGAAACGGTGGCTGCTTGAAACTGAAATGTGCCGGCTCTTGAACAAAATGGCGGCTTGCCCAAGCCGGAGCGATGCCGTTGACGGACGAGGTCGCCGAACGGGTAGCTGCGACGCCATCGTCGCAGAGCGTGTTGGCGACGCCTCGTCGCCAGAACCGTCAGTCTCACCAAATGGTGCGCCGGTTTTTTCGCGCGACGATGGCGTCGCAGCTACGCGTTCCGGCTAAACAACTAACCGCATTTTTTAACTGCGAACTGAAAGAAGACAATTATGCGCTACGGACACTTTGACGACCAAAACCGCGAATACGTCATCACCCAGCCGGACACGCCGCTGCCGTGGATGAATTACCTCGGCTGCGAATCGTATTTCGGCCTCATCTCCAACACCGCCGGCGGCTACTCATTTTACCGTGACGCCCGCCTGCGCCGCCTGTCGCGCTATCGCTACAACAACGCGCCGTTCGATGTCGGCGGGCGCTATCTCTATTTGCGCGATAACGAAACCGAAAAATTCTGGTCGCCGTCCTGGCAGCCGACCCGCACCAAGCTCGACAAATACGAATGCCGCCACGGCATGGGCTATACGATCATCGGTTCCACGGCCAACAAGATCGAGGCGCAGACCACTTACTTCGTGCCGCTCGGCGAGACGCTGGAAATCTGGAAGTGCAAAATCGCCAACCACCGCAAGAAGCCGGCAAAGCTCTCGCTGTTTTCCAGCCTCGAATTCTGTCTCTGGGACGCGCAGGACGACAGCACCAACTTCCAGCGCAATTTCAGCACCGGCCAAGTCGAGATCGTGGACGGCGTGATTTATCACAAGACGGAATACCGCGAGCGCCGGAATCATTTCGCGTATTTCGCCTGCTCGGAAAAGCTCGCCGGCTACGACACGCAGCGCGACACGTTCCTCGGCGCGTATCGCAGTTGGGATAATCCGGCGGCGGTGGCGCGCGGCAAGTCGTTCAACTCCGTCGCCTGCGGCTGGGCGCCGCACGGCTCGCATCACGTCAAAGTGAATTTGAAACCGGGCCAGTCGAAGGAAATCATTTTCGTCCTCGGCTACCACGAAAACGCGGTGGACAAAAAATTCAGCCCGCCGGATTCGCAGACGATCAACAAGACGACCGTCAAGCCCGTCATCGCGAAATATCTCGACGGCAAAAATGTCGCCGCCGCCTTCCAGAAATTGAAGGAGAACTGGGACAACCTGCTCGGCGCTTATCAGGTGACGTCGCCGGACATCCACGCCAACCGCATGGTCAACATCTGGAACGCCTACCAGTGCATGGCCACGTTCAACATGTCGCGCTCGGCGTCATTCTACGAATCCGGCATCGGCCGCGGACTCGGCTTCCGCGATTCCAACCAGGATTTGCTCGGCTTCGTCCACATGGTTCCGAGCCGCGCCCGCGAACGCATCTTGGATTTGTCCGCCACGCAGCTTAAGTCCGGCGGCGCGTTCCATCAATATCAACCGCTCACCAAGCGCGGCAACAACGACGTCGGCAGCGGTTTCAACGACGATCCACATTGGCTGATTCTCGGCGTCGGCGCTTACATCAAGGAAACCGGCGACTGGGGAATTCTCGACGAACCGGTGCAATTTGAAAACGAAGCCGGTTCCGAGCAGCCGCTTTACGAGCATCTGCGCCGCAGTTTTAATTACACGCTCGAACGCCTAGGGCCGCACGGCCTGCCGCTCATCGGCCGCGCCGACTGGAACGATTGCCTGAACCTGAATTGTTTTTCCGACACGCCGGGCCAGTCGTTTCAAACCACGACGAACAAGGATGGCAAGGTTGCCGAATCCGTTTTCATCGCCGGCCTGTTCGTGCT
>JBEKRA010000070.1:0-8738 GCA_049519195.1 Verrucomicrobiota bacterium | reverse complement strand
ATGTGCTTGCGCGCGATTTCAATTGCGAACTGCAAATCGGCGGCAGCGACCAATGGGGCAACATCACTGCCGGAATTGACCTGTGCCGCAAAAAAGCGGCCAAAACCGTTCTCGGCCTCACGCTGCCGCTCATCACCAAGGCCGATGGAACGAAATTTGGAAAAACGGAGACCGGTGCCGTCTGGCTCGATCCGAAACGCACAAGCGTTTATCGCTTCTACCAATTCTGGATCAACACCGACGACCGCGACGTGATCCGCTACCTGAAATACTTCACTTTCCTTTCAAAGAAGGACATTGATGAACTTGAAGAGAAACACAAAAAGAATCCTGGTGCAAGAGAGGCGCACAGAGCATTGGCAATATCTGTAACCGATTTGATTCACGGAGGAATAGCTACAGCAGAAGTTTTTCGTGCGAGTCAAATCCTGTTCGGTGGCGAACTTACCGGCATTTCCGAAACAACATTTGACGGCTTCATCGACGAAGTTCCGAGAAAAGAAATTGAAAAAGCAAAATTGGACGGCACGGGGATTCCGCTGGTGGAACTTTTGGTTCACTCCGGTTTGTGTCCGTCCAAAGGCCAGGCGCGAAAAGACATCGAAGGCGGCGGCGTGAATATCAACAACGTCCGCGAAGCCAGCGCCACGCGCGCCGTGACTTCCTCCGATTTACTGTTCGGCAAACACCTGCTTCTGCGCAAAGGCAAAAAGAATTACGTCGTTTTGACGGCGAACTAAACGTTGCAGCCGACGTCAGGAGGCTCTGACTCGTTTCGGGCGGAGAAGTTTGAGCCTCGTTACCTCGGCTGCTACAAGATTTACGCCTTGTTCTCGAACAGGCTGGGCGCGGAGGCGCGGGCGAGTTCCAGGCAGCGCGCGAAAATCTCCGTCGGCGATTCGCATTGCAGCGCGAACGCGGCCAGCGCCTGCGCCTCGCTCAATTTGGTGCGGCGGATGATATACTTCACCTCGCCAATCACCTGCGGCGCGGCGCTCAATTCATCCACGCCGAGGCCGATGAGCAGCGGCGCCAGCACGGGGTCGCCGGCGATCTCGCCGCAGACGCCGGCCCAGATGCCGTTGGCGTGCGCGGCGTCCACGGTCATCTTGATGAGGCGCAGTATGGCGGGGTGGGTCGGCTCGTAAAGGTGTGAGACCTTCTCGTTCGTGCGGTCGGCGGCGAGGGTGTATTGGATGAGGTCGTTGCTGCCAATGCTGAAAAACTTCACGCGTTTGGCCAGCGCGTCGGCGATAAGCGCGGCGGACGGAATCTCGATCATCGCGCCGACTTCCATATTTTCGTCGAACGGGATTTTTTCCGCGCGCAATTCGTTTTTGCATTTTTCGACGAGCAAGTTGGCCCGCTTCAATTCGTCGAGGCCGGAAATCATCGGATACATCATTTTGACGTTGCCCTCGGCGCTGGCGCGGAGGATGGCGCGAAGCTGGGCGCGGAACAGTTCCGGCTGCGCGAGGCAGAACCGGATGGCGCGCCAGCCGAGGAACGGATTGAGTTCCTGCGCCATCTGTAGATTCGAGGCAAATTTGTCGCCGCCCAAATCGAGCGTGCGGATGATGACCGGGCCTGGTTTCAGCGCGGCGGCCACCTCGCGATAGACTTTGTATTGATCCTCCTCGCCCGGCAGGCTGTCGCGGTTGATGAACAGAAATTCCGTGCGGAACAATCCGACGCCTTCCGCGCCGTGGCCTATGACGGCCTTGATGTCGTCCTGGTCCTCGATGTTCGCGGAGAGGTGGATGGTTTTGCCGTCGAGCGTGACGGCGGGTTGCTGCTGGATTTCGCGCAGTTTTTCCCCGAGCGACGCCTTGATCTTGGCCATCTGGCCGTATTCAAACAGCGTCTGGTCGGTCGGGCCGACAATGACGGTGCCGTTGTAACCGTCGAGAAGCACGTAATCGCCGTCCTGCAATTCCTCGCTGACGGTTTGCAGGCCGACAACGGCCGGAATGTTCAGCGACCGCGCCATGATGGCCGTGTGCGAGGTTTTTCCGCCGATGTCCGTGGCAAAACCGAGCACGAATTTTCTGTCCAGTTGCGCCGTGGTGGACGGGCTTAAATCGTGGCTGACCAGGATGCACGGTTCGTTCAGATGATGCAGATTGAAGGCGTCCTTGACTTCGAGCAGGTTGTCGAGCACGCGCCCGGCGAGGTCGCGCAAATCGGAGGCGCGTTCGCGCAAATACTCGTCTTGCACGTCCTCCAGCGCGGCGACGTAGCGCTCGGCCACGGCATGAAAGGCGAAATCGGCGTTGACCTTTTGCTCGCGGATGAACCGCATGACCTCCTCAATGAGCATGCGGTCTTCGAGCATCAACAGGTGCGCGTCAAAAATGTCCGCCTCCGCCGCGCTCATGCTGGCGGCGACGCGGCGCTGCACCTCGGTGATTTGCTGGCGTGTTTTGACGAGCGACTGCTCAAAACGGCTGATTTCCCCCGCGACTTCCGTTTCCGGCAGGTCGTGCCGCGCGATGATGTGCCGGGTGCGGTGCAGGACAAGAATCTTCCCGCGGCAAACACCGGCGGAAACGGCGATGCCGCGATATACCTTTTCTCCCTTGAGCTGGCCTGCCATACGATTTAGTTCAGAAATAACCCAAGCCAGCCCGGTTGGAAAGCAATTCCGTCAAAAAAATGAAAGCCCGCGCGCGGCGGGCTATGGAAATTTCAAATCTCAAATTTGAAATTCAATCAGGCGCGTTCCATGTATTTGCCGGTGCGCGTGTCAATCTTGATTTTCTCGCCGGTCTTGATGAACAACGGCGCCTGCAACGTGATGCCCGTCTCGACGACGATGGCCTTCTGGACGTTGCTTGCCGAATCGCCGCGGATGCCCTCCGGAGCGTCCGTCACCGTCAGAACCACGGACGATGGCAGTTCCACGGTCACCGCCTTGTCCTCGACGAAGGTCACGGTCACATGGGCGTTTTCCACGAGATAATTTTTCGCGTCGCCGACGAGTTCCGCCGCGAGCGTGACCGTTTCGTAAGTCTCCGGGTCGGTGAACACAAAATCCTCGCCGTCCTTGTAGCTGAACTCCATTTTTTTGGTGACCATCGGCACCGGCTCGATGCGCTCGGTGGAACTGAAGCGCACGTCGGAGGATTTTCCGGTTTTGATGCTGCGGAGCGTCGCCTGCACAAACGCGCGCAGGTTGCCCGGCGTGCGGTGCTGCATATCGAGGACGACGGTAATGTCGCCGTTGTAAATAATCGCCATGCCGCGGCGAAGGTCGTTAGCTGTTGCCATAAAATTAAAATCAATGCGCCGGTTTTTCCAGAACGCGAGCCGCAAAGCATAACTTAAAACAGCGCGAAGGCAAGAGCCGTTTTCGCTAAAATCAGCTTAACCACGCCCCTGTTTGGAGTTCCGCGTTCACGCGGTTCGGGCAAGCACAGCCTGAAGGCGGAACTCCAAACTTTGTTCGCCTGAGATCTGGATCAAGATGCGCCTCGCGCACACAGGCGCGGAAGCCGGGTCAGTTACATTTTGGGAAAGTATCGTTCCACCATCTCGCGCACCTCGGACAGCCAATCCTCGCGCTGCTGTGGCGTGCTGGTGACGATCACCGAAAATGTCCGGCGCTGGACGTTCTTCACGCCGCAAAGGTCAAAGACGCATTTATTCCATAGCGTTTCCAGCGGGTCACCGAAAATTTCCTTCTCCCGCTCGTCCGGCGTATTGGCGGTGTTGAAAACAATCGCCGCGCGGGCCTTGAGCAGGCCGACGGGCACTCCTTCGCCTTTGTCATTCGCCACAAAACGATAGGCGACTTCCATCCGCAGCACGCGGTCAATCCAGCCCTTCAAAATCGCTGGCGGCATGCCCCACCAGTTCGGATGCACGATGATGATGCCGTCGGCAGCGGTGATTTCAGCGCAATGTTTCGCAATGACGGGTTCGAGTTTTGCGTCCTTTTGCAACTCCGCCACGGAAAGCAGCGCGGGGAATTGTTCCCGGCACAAATCATGAAGGGTAACCTGATGACCGTTCAGGCGCAGCGCCTCCGCTGCCGCATTGGCGATGGCGTGGTTAAAACTGCCGGGATTGGGATGGGCTAGGATGATCGAGAGATTCATGCGTTCCGGTGGAATCTAATTCGCAGACTTTGGATAACCGACCGATTGCGCCAGGACAATGAGCTGGTCCGGGCGAAGTTTCAGTTTTTGTCCGAGTGCGGCCCGGTCCACCATGGCTCGCGCGCCGGTCGCCAGACTTTCGGAAGTGCAGAACAAATACACGTTTTGGGAAATGTAACCGGCGTCAATGTTGGCCATATTCCGAGTGCTTTCGTTATTACCGCCGGATTTCGCGAGATCCGCCACGAAGACCAGCGTGACCGGCGCGTCCTTCACAAACGCCTGGATTCCGCCCAGCGCGCGAATATCTTCGGCGACAACCATATCCAGTTTGTTGGAAACGGCGGAATAAACATAAGCGCCGGATTTCAGGAGCACGTAGATAGCGGTTTCCTGGCGGTCGTTTGCGGAAGGTGCAGTGCGTTTGCCGTCGGGCCGATTGATGCCGAAGGCCGCCCAGAGCAGGCTGGAAATCTGCTGGTTGGAAAGTTCGTTGGTGGCGAACGCGCGCGCAGTGGAGCGTTTCGCCAACGCCTCCATCAATGGCATTCCGCCGGTTTTTTGCGGTGCGGGCAGATCAACGGGTTGGGCGAAAATACTGCCGGCGATGAATGCGGCAGCAAGAATAGGTAATGTCCGTTTCATGGCATAACCTTGTGCCAAACACGTCTTCACCTCAACTGAAATCAATTCTCGAATATTAATTCTCCGCCGAGCGCAAGCCGCCGCGCCAGCGCTGTTTTGACAGGTAAGCGCGTCCAACTTCACTTTTGGTCCATGACCTGTTCGCTCCAGCAGCGGGTCAGTTGGGGGTTTGACCTTTCCAGCATGCTGTTCGCCTCCGCCTTTCCGGCAACATGCTTATTCAGGAAGGCAATCGAATACCGCTGGATTGTCTCAAACTCAATCCCGCTGCCGCCAAGCCGGGTTCTACTCGCCTGTCCAGAAAATCGTTGTTGAACGAGAAGAAGTTTGCCCTACCCCGCGATTTCAAGGAGGTATTTGGGAGGCGCCAGGTTCTGATAAACCCCTTCCGCCGGGGTCACCATGGTGTTGGCTCCCCGTTTCGCGTCTCTTTCCTCTTCTTCGAGAATGACCATGGACGGAATCTTCAACGCGGCAAGTTCGTCGTCCGTAAAACAACTGTCGGCGCCGGACGCAAACAGCAGGATGGCTTTGACGCAGTCATCGTGCCACGGTTCAAGCGTCCCGCATGATTCCAGCGCGGTGAATTCCCCCAGTCCATGTCCGCCCACCGCAATGCGCCCCCGGTCAATGGAACTGGCATCCGGCCCGGCAACGGGAAATTGGTCCAATACGGCCTTCATTTCTTTGACCCGGTAAATGTATTCTTTTCGGTTCTCCAGTCCGGCAGCGGCCAGCTTTCCGGTCTGATATAAATGGATCAGCCGGTCATAATAATCCCTTTGATGTCCGTCCCGGATGCGGATCTCCGTTCCGGTGGTTCACGGCTTGTGCAGGCGGAAGAATTGACTGCCGGTTGCCGGAGTGTTCGTGAACGTCACGGAAATTGTGCCGCTGTTGGTCTGATACGGCTCCGGCACGACCGGCCACGACGCAACAGCCGCAGGCGGTAGCGCGTTGGTGGACTCCAGCACCCAGCCATCGGCGGGCGCGGGCCAGGAAACAATGACTGCCGTGTTAGATTGCGCGATATTGAGAGTGACTGAAGCGGAGATGTCCGCCAGGAAGGGCTTGCCAGCGGCATTGGTCGTGACGCCGTAGCCACACACCCACCGGCCATCCTCGCTGATGCCGGTAGCCTGTGGGAGAAATTGCCAGTGGCTCAAGTTCGCGCCACGCGCGGCCAGAACATCCGCCAGCCTTTGCATGCCGCCCGCAGGGGTCCAGATAAACGCCGTCATCTCCTGTGTGCCGCTGCTGTCGGAGCAAAAGCCGACGATGGTGTTGCCATCCGCTGATACCGCCGACGCTTCGATATCGTCGAAGCCGGCCAACCCGTCCAGCTTCACCATGCCTGTGGATTGGGTCCAGAGGAAGGCTTCGTAGCCATTGGTGGCATCGCTGCTGCCCACGATGACTTGCCCGTCGGCAGACACGGCACTGGCCCAACTGTCCACGTCGCCTCCCGGCAGATCGCCGAGGCTTTCGAAACCGTTGGTGGTGGTCCAGCGGAATGCCTCGTAACCGTTGCTGGTCGAGCCCGAACCGACCACGACCACGCCATCAGCGGAAATACCGTAGGCGCTGCTGGAGGTTTCGCCGCCGGGAAAATCGCCTAGGCTGACCATCCCGCCGCCGACGGTCCAACGGAAGGCCGTTGTGGTGTCTGCCCACATGGCGTTGCCGACGATCACCGAGCCATTGCTTGAAACGGCAATGGCTGTGCTGTTTGAGGAAGAACTGGTTCCGGCCAGATCCTCCATGCCGCCGGCGGAGGTCCACCGAAAAGCGTGAGCGCCATCGAAAGCGCTGCCCCAGCCGACCACAACCTGGCCATCGTCGGAGGCGGCGTGAGCCTGGCTCGAATAGATTTTCCACGGCGGGTTGCCCAGCCCCTCCATTCCGCCGGCCTGCGTCCAGCGGAATGCCTCCCCCGCGGCGTTCGTGCCATTGCTATAGCCGACGACTGCTTGGCCGTCGGCGGAAATCCCGTAGGCAGCACCGTCGCCGGATGGCCCGCCCAAGTCGCCCAAGTCCAGGACGAAGGCGGCGGAGGTGGATAAAATTGTGGTGAGAAACGCGGTGAGAATGGCGAGTTTTGTTTTCATGGTTTGGATTTTGGTTTGATTTGAGTGTTTATCTTCACTGAAATGTCTCATTACAAACAATTTGCAATTTTCGGTTTTCCCATTGCTGCCACGAACAACCGCATCATGCGCCAAACGTATTTTTGACTCAACTGAAATTCAGCCCTCGAATGTTGGTTCTCCTCCGAATGCAATCCGCCGGTGCTGGCGCGGAAGGTGATGTTTATCTGATCCGGAACGCTGGTAACTGCGACCGCGCTCGGGCTGGAATAAGCGCTCGTTCCGGCGGCGAATATCTGTTACGATGGGACAGTCGCGAAGACATTGCATGACACCAAAACTATTTTCCGAACTGGGCCTGTCTGAAGAATTACTCAAGGCCATTGACAAACTGGGCTTCGAGCAGGCCGCGCCGATCCAGGCCGAAGCCATCCCCCTCCTGATGGCCGGACGCGATGTCGTGGGCCAGTCGCAAACCGGCTCCGGCAAGACCGCTGCGTTCGCCATTCCCGCCATAGAAAAGACCGACCCGCAATTGCGCGCGGTGCAGGTGCTCATTCTTTCTCCAACGCGTGAGCTGGCCGTGCAGGTTTCCGAGGAGGTGCACAAGCTCGCGATTTTCAAGCGCGGCGTCCGCGCGCTACCGATCTACGGCGGGCAATCCTACGAGCGCCAGTTTCTGGGACTCAAACAGGGCGCACAAATCGTCATCGGCACCCCCGGTCGCATCATGGACCACATGCGCCGCGGCACCCTCCGGCTGGAAAATGTGAAGCTGGCCGTCCTCGACGAGGTGGACGTGATGCTCAACATGGGTTTCCGCGACGACATCGAGCTGATTCTCCAAGCCACGCCCAAGGAACGGCAGACCGTCTTTTTCTCCGCCACCATCCCGCGGCCCATCCAACAGTTGATCGAGAAGTATTCGCGCGATCCGCAGCAGGTGCATATCGAGCAAAAGGCGCTCACCGTGCCGACGGTCGAGCAGGTATATTACGAGGTGGATCGCCGCTACAAAATCGAGCTGCTCACGCGGCTCATTGATCTCCACGACTTCAAGCTCGGAATCATTTTCTGCAACACCAAGCGCATGGTGGATGATCTCGTGGACCATCTCGAAGCGCAGGGTTACATGGCCGACCGTCTCCATGGCGACATGACGCAGAACATGCGCGACCGCGTGATGAACAAGTTCCGCAAGTCCGGGCTGGAATTTCTTGTCGCCACCGACATCGCCGCGCGCGGCATTGACGTGGACGACGTGCAAGTGGTCTTCAACTACGACCTGCCCTACGACGGCGAGGATTATGTGCATCGCATCGGGCGCACCGGGCGCGTGGGCCGCAGCGGACGCGCAATTTCGTTCGTGTCCGGGCGTGAACTGTTTCAAATCCGCAACATTGAGCGCTACGCCAACACGCGAATCCAGCGCGCCCGGATTCCAACCGAGGCTGAAGTCGAGGAAGCGCGGGAGAACGTGTTCATCGCCAAACTCCGCGCGCTGTTGAAGAGCGGCGAGTTCAAGCGGCAGGACCAGTTGATTGAACGGTTGCTGGAAGAAGGCTTCACCTCCACCGACATCGCGTCCGCGTGCCTCGCTCAATTGCAAAGCGGCGAGGCCGCTCCCGCGCACCCGCCGCGCCCCAGTGAATTTGAGAGACCCGAACGCGAGCGATTCCGCGACGGCCCGCGCGAACGCCCGGATGACCGCCGCGCGCCGCGTTGGGTGCGCGGCTCTCCAGAGCCGCAGCGGCCCCGGCCTTTTGTGCGTGCTGCGGCTGGGGACAGCCGCGCTCCGGGAAAGCCGCCTCGTCCCACCGGAGCGCCGGCCTCCGGCACGGCACGGCTTTCGGGAAGCGAAGCTCCGCGACTTCCTGAAAAGCGCAGCGCGCCGCCGCCGGAAATT
>JBEKRA010000069.1:0-8806 GCA_049519195.1 Verrucomicrobiota bacterium | reverse complement strand
CGCACGAGTTCAACACCATGAGCGAACTGGCCAAGGGCGTCTCCAAGCTCACCTGCGTCATCAAGGTCAAGGCGGGCGAGGACGGCAAGATGTTCGGCTCGGTGACCGCCGGCATGATTGCCGACGAATTGAAGCACCAGTTCGACATCGCGCTCGACAAACGGAAGATCCATCTCGAACACCCGCTCCGCTCGACCGGCGAATACGAAATCGAATTGAATCTGCACGCCGAGGTCAAGGGCACGCTCAAAGTGCGCATCGAAAGCCTGACGCCCGCGACCGCGCCCACGCCGGAAGCCCTGGCCGCCGCCGAAGCGAAGGCTGAAAAGCCGCGGACCGAAAAGCGCGCTCACACCAGACGCGACGCCGAAGTCGAAAAGCCCGCAAAGGCCGAAGCCGCCGGCGAGAAAAAACCGCACGCCGCCAAGGCCGAAAAGCCGGCCAAAGCCGCCAAGGCCACGAAGACAGAAAAGAAGGAAAAGGCCGAATAAAATTTGTTCCCGCAAAGCCGTCCGGCAAACCCGGACGGCTTTTTTATTTCCAGGTTGCACGCCGCACCAGGCCGCACCAGGCCGCAAATCCGGGACAAGGCCAGGTTGAGTTTCAATCCTCCTCGCGGTCGAACAGCATCATTAGAGCAGCGACGCGTATTGATTGAGGAACAGCGCAAGATTCAGGGATGGAATTTCACGGAAATACGTGCCACGATAGTCGCGAACCAAGTGCAGTTTGTAATCTCCATATTCCTCCGACGGGACCAACTTGTGTGATTGGATCTGTTCCCGCAATTCTTGCGACGGGACGATAAATACTTCTTTGTGGCCTCCTGCCAAAAAGACGAAAAAGGCCCGTCGATGAGCCGCGAATTGATCTAAATCTTTCTTCGACACGTCGTAAAATAACTGACCCGTTTTGGAAAATGTCAAGAGAACGGACGTATCCGTCTCCCGATGAATTCTCCAATCCGCTCTATGATTCACAGATCGCTCGGTTGGACCAAGTATCTTGTGGAGCAATCGCCATGTTCTTTCCTTCTCATCGGCAGCATTTTCTTTTGTATTCATATGGGGAAACTCAAGCTACCCGGCAAAGGCTAAAAGCGACGGCGTTCAGTGTGCGGGTTTTGTTTTTGATTCCCCACAATGCTTCAACTGATCGAGCATACGATCTGTGCGTGATCTGCCCATACTTCACTGCAATCTTGTAGGCATCGGTTGGCCGGATAAATTGTCCCTTGCTGGTTATAAAGCCATCTTTCGCTCGCGCAAACAACTGGCAGAAACGTGATTCAAAATCTTTCGCATGAGCGATGCGTGCTTTTTCCACTGCGTCAACGTGGAATAATCCCGAAAAAACAGAACCGTTCGCAAGCCTGACCGCTGCTTCGATGATCCGTTCCCGTCCGCGACATTCACGGGAACCTTGGGGGTTATTCTTTTCGATTTTCGATCCAATCACTTTTGTTTGTGGTAGGTGCATAGTCTGTTCAACGATTGCGTTTGTTCAATGATGATAGCAGGTCCTGTCAAACTGTGCAGCAACTATAATTGCCACGTCCAAGACCAACTCGCTCGTCGTGAAGATAATACTGCGGCCCGCCACTTTTTCGGCTGGTGTTCTTGGTTTGAGAAATGTGCATAACCCGTATCAATGCTTACGGCTGGGAGCGAGTGTGCGCCGGAAATCCGGCAGCGTCAATTCCGGGTTGTCCGCCGTTTTTGTCACCTGAAATCCTTTGACCAGGACGCGCGGCTCTGTTTTGCTTCGCGGCGACCTAATGATTCCAGATTATTTCTATCCGGCCACGATTGCACTTTGCCTGGCGGCGGTGGTCGCCGCCTATTTCTTCAACAACCCGCTGCGGCACGGGCGCTGGTTCATGATGCGCCGCTTCATCAACTGGCTGCCGCTGGGGATGACCTACGCGTTTTTGTGCATGGGCCGCTACAACATCATCGTCGCCAAGGGCGCGCTGGGAACGCTGATGTCAAATGGAGACATCGGAATCATTTTTGGCGTGGGCACGTGGACTTACGCGCTGTCGTTCCTGATCAACGGCCCTTTGATTGACAAAAAGCTCGGCGGCAAGCGCGGCATTCTCATCGCCGCCATCGGCGCGGCTGCGGCAAACATCATGCTCGGCGTGTTGACCTGGCTCATCACCGTCAAGCATCTGAAGGTGAACCTGGTCGTGGCGTTTTCGCTGCTTTACTCGGTCAACATGTATTTCCAGAGCTACGGGGCGATGTCCATCATCAAGATCAAGGCCTACTGGTTCCACGTCCGCGAACGCGGCGTGTTCGGCGCGATTTTCGGGACGCTGATTTCCTGCGGCGTTTATTTCGGGTTCGACTGGAACGGCGCCATCGTTGCCATGACCAAAACCACGGCGGATGGCAACTGGCTGCGGAAAATTTTCACGCCCGTCCACGCCACGGTGGATCCGACCTGGGCCGTGTTTTTCATCCCCGCCGCGATTTTGTTTTTCTGGGCGCTGGCCGACTGGTGGCTCATCAAGGACACGCCGGAAGAAGCCGGTTTTCCGCCGCTGGACACCTGCGATGCCTCCTCCGGCCAGATGCACGTGGAGCTTTCCGTGCCCGATCTGCTGAAAAAAATCTTCGCCAGCCCGCTGATGCTCTGCATCGCGTGCGTCGAAATGACCTCCGGCATCTTCCGCTACAGCATGACACAGTGGTATTCCGAGTTTGCACGCGAAGTGAAACAGCCGGGGGCGGAATTCATCGGGCAACACTGGGGCTGGTTCATCTGCGTTTTCGGCATCGTCGGCGGGTTTGCCGGCGGCATCATTTCCGACAAATGCTTCCAATCGCGCCGCGGCCCGCCCGCGATGCTGCTGTGCGGTTTCGTGCTGGTGACGGCGATGGTGATGCTGGCCGGTCTGTTTTCCGCGCCTCTCGTTGTTGGCTGGGCGGCGGTCGGCATTGTCATGGCGTCCATCGGAATCACGTCGCTGATGTCCGGCACGGCGGCGACGGATTTCGGCGGGCGCAAGGCGACGGCGACGTGTTCCGGCATCGTGGACGGGTTCGCCTATCTGGGCAGCGGTTTGCAATCCATTTGCCTGGGGTTTCTCATCACCCGTCAAGGCTGGCAGTGGTGGCCGGCCTTTTTGATTCCGTTCGCGGTCGTCGGCGCGCTGATTGCACTGCGGATTTGGAACGAACTGCCCGCCGCCACGCGCAAATACATCGCCGAGGTGGAGCAAAAGTTTCCCAAGCAAGAAAACGAAACGAAAACAAAAACCAATTGGAAAGGAAACAAATTATGATTCTCAAAAAACGCAATTCTCGCACCATGACACACCTGGCGTTGTTGGCGCTGCTGTTCGGGTTGCTCGGTTGCTGGACTTTTTCTGCGCCCGCCGCCAATCTCATGGTCAACGGTGATTTTGAGAGCGAACCCAACTGGGGCGGCGGCGTGAGCGGCGATGGCGGCTACACGGCTCTGACCGGCAGTCAAGTGCCGGGCTGGACTATCGAGCCGGGTCATGCCGTGACCATCCATATTTCGCCCGGACCATACCTGGTCATCAGCAATTCCTTCAGCGCAAACACGGACGGCGAAGGCTGGAACGGACACAACGCCAACTTGTATCAGGATTTCAGCAGCGCGGCGGACGTGAGTTACGCATTGGACTTTGACTGGCAAAGCTGGGGTCATATTGACACGCCTACCGCCAACCCGCTGAAAATTTCGGTGACCGACTTGGCAACCAGCAACGCGCTGTTTGTGGGATTGTATTACTACGACGGCGCCGCGCCGCATCTGGTGCATCACATCTCGTCGAGTTTCACTGGCACCGGAAACACTCTGCGCTTGCGGATCGAGGAAAGCCCGGAATCGGGTTATAACGACAACACTTTCGTGGTGGACAACTTCAGCGTCGTTGCCTGCCCGCTTGTGCTGGTGAATCCGGCTTGTGTCGGCACCAACTTCGCCTTCTCGTTCCAAACCGTCACGAACACCGGCTATACCGTCGAATATAACGACGATTTGGCCACGACCAACTGGCAATTTCTTCAATCTATTACCGGCAATGGTTCGCTGTTGGAGGTGCTCACGCCGGTTACCAATGTTCCGCAACGCTTCTTCCGCGTGCGCCGGCCGTGAGCAAAGAACGGTTTGAAATTGGCCAAAAACGGGCTTGACCGCGCCGGGAACTTCGCTAGACTGGAACCGCAATGTTGAAAAACGTTTTACAAGCTGTTAATCTGGCCGTCGTCGTTGTAGTCGCCGACGCCGTTGGCGCTTGTTGAACGAAACAAATTTAACAAGAACCCACGGCTGGCAACGGTCGTGGGTTTTTGTTTAATCCGCGACACCGGCCACAATTGAAAGAAAACATGAGCAAGACAACTGAAACCACTGACAAAAAGAAATCCGCCTCCGCCGTGCGCGCCGAGGTCGGCCCGGCCATGGCCGGATGCGAGATCCTCGTGCAAGCCCTCGAACGCGAAGGCGTCGAGGTCATTTTCGCCTATCCCGGCGGCGCGAGCATGGAAATCCACCAGTCGCTCACCAAATCCAAAATCCGCACCATCCTGCCGCGCCACGAACAGGGCGGCAGCTTCGCGGCGGAAGGTTACGCCCGCTCCACCGGCAAGGCTGGCGTGTGCATGAGCACCAGCGGCCCCGGCGCGACGAACCTTGTCACCGCCGTCGCCGACGCCTATCTGGATTCCTGCCCGCTCGTCGCGATTACCGGACAGGTGACGACCAACATGATTGGCCGCGGCGCGTTTCAGGAAACCGACATCATCGGCGTGACGCTGCCCATCGTGAAGCACAGCTACCTCATCACGGACGTGAACGACATTCCGCGCGTCGTGAAGGAGGCGTTTTACATCGCGCAATCCGGCCGGCCAGGTCCGGTTGTGATTGACGTGCCGAAAAACGTCCAGCAGGCCCGGACCCAACCGGTCTGGCCGACGCTGGAGCAGATCAAAAAAGGTTTGCCCGGCTACACGCAGCCGGATTTGAAGGCGGACGAAGTGGCGCTCAACGAAATCATCGGCCTCATCGAAAAGGCCGAGCGCCCGGTGATTTATTGCGGCGGCGGCATCATCACCAGCGGCGCGGCGGCGGAACTCAAGAAATTCGCCGAGGCCGCGAACATTCCCGTGACGACCACGCTCATGGGCATTGGCGGTTTCCCGGAGACGCATCCACTCTCGCTGCGCTGGCTCGGCATGCACGGCGCGGCCTTCGCCAACTGGGCCGTCAACGGCGAATACGAACTCCGCAAAAGTTTCAACGACCCGATGGTGAAGATCAAGGACGGCGCGGATTTGATGCTCGCGTTCGGCGTGCGCTTTGACGACCGCGTGACCGGCAAGTTCGAGGAGTTTTGCAAGAACGGCACGATCGTTCACCTGGATATTGACGCTTCCGAGTTGAACAAAAACCGGAAGGCGAACCTGCCGGTGGTCGGCGACATCAAGGACGCGCTCACGCGGCTCAACGCGATGCTCGCCAAGCGCCCGCTCAACAAAAAACACACCGCGTGGCTCGCGCAGATTGACGAGTGGAAGAAAAAGGGGCCGTTCGCCTACCGCATCACGCCGGAAATCGCCCACAGCGACCACATGAAGGACCACATGCAGGGGCACGAAAGCCAGGTCATTCTGCAACAGATGGTCGTCGAGGCGCTCTACGAATTGACGAAGGGCGACGCCATCATCACCACCGGCGTTGGCCAGCACCAGATGTGGGCCGGCCAGTGGTTCAAATACGAGCACCCGCGCCAGTTCATCACCAGCGGCGGCCTCGGCTCGATGGGCTTCGGTTTGCCGTCGGCGCTCGGCATCAAGGTCGCGCACCCGGACAGACAGGTCATTGACATTGACGGCGACGGCTCGTTCCTGATGAACATTCAGGAACTCGCCACCGCGCACGTCGAGAAGCTGCCAATCAAGGCCGTCATTTTGAACAATCAGCACCTCGGCATGGTGGTGCAATGGGAGGACAACTTCTACGCCGGCAACCGCGGCAACACCTATCTCGGCAATCCCGACAGCCGGGAGGAGATTTATCCCGACTACGTCCGCGTCTGCAATTCATTCGGCGTCAAATGCGAGCGCGTCATGTTCAAAAAGGATTTGCGTCCCGCCATCCAGCGCATGTTGGACGCCAGGGAGCCTTACGTCCTCGACGTCATCACGCCTTACACCACGCACGTCATCCCGTTCATTCCCGCCAACAAGACCGTGGCGGACATGATTTGGAAACCGTAAAGCTGGAGTTCAAACTTTAGTTTGCCGCGCGCCATTTCACGGAATGGCGCGTTTTTATTGCCATGGAACAAGCTGAAGCTTGAACTCCAACAAACCTTGCCGCCCGGCCTGATATAATTTTTACTGACGGGATCATTTCTTGTGGCAGTCGCAAATTCGTTCCTTGACGCGAATTGCGGGAAATTATTAAATTAGCCCAATAAGGATCAAACGATGGATTTGTGAGAAAATACCTAATAATTATTGGCCTGTTGGCAATTTCAGCGGTTGCCATTCCGGCGCAGACATTCAGGGTGATTCATTCCTTCAGCGGCAATCCCGACGGGACGAGTCCACAGGCGAGGTTGATGTTAAGCGGCAGCACGCTTTATGGAACGACATTTTCCGGCGGCACGAATGACTATGGCACGGTGTTCAAGGTCAATACAGATGGCACGGGTTACACCATTCTGAAATGTTTCACCAATAATCCCGACGGCGCGAATCCGCAGGCGGGATTGGTGTTAAGCGGCGACACGCTTTATGGAACAACATTTTCTGGAGGCGCCGATGACTATGGCACCGTGTTTGAGATCAACACAAATGGCACGGGTTTTGCCATTCTCAAAAACTTTGCTGGCAGCGACGGGGCGAATCCAGCGGCTGACCTGACGCTGAACGATGACACGCTGTATGGGACAACCACTGCTGGAGGCACTTCAAACGACGGCACGGTATTCAAGGTCAATACGGATGGCACGGGTTTTGCCGTCCTTAAAAATTTCACCAACAGTCCCGACGGGGCGAGTCCGCAGGCGGGCTTGTTGTTGAGCAGCAATGTGCTTTATGGAACGACATTTTCCGGGGGTGCTTATGGCTATGGCACGGTGTTCGAGATCGAGACGAATGGAACGGGTTTTACCATCCTCAAGAACTTTACCGGTGATAATTTCGACGCGGCGAATCCGCACGGAGATTTGATCTTGAGCGGCAACACACTTTACGGAACAACCTCTGGATACACTTTTCCTTTGTTCCCGTTTCTTACACCTTATGGCACGGTGTTCAAGGTCAATACGGATGGCACGGGTTTTAACATCCTCTTCAATTTTCTTGGCTTGAATGGAGGTTGGATCTCTATTGGTGCATATTGGCCGGGATGTTCTCCGTTTGGCGGTCTTGTGTTGGGTGGCAATACGCTTTATGGAACGACCAAATGGGGAGGCCAAGATAATTCCTGCGGCACAGTTTTCGAGGTCAATACGGATGGGACAGGTTTTTCAGAAATTAAAAAGTTTTCCGACTACCCCTCGATTAATGACGGGCTGCTGCCGCAGGCGAATTTGATAATCAACGGCGGCACGTTGTATGGAACAACGGCTGGAGGTGGCAGCAGTTACGGCGGTGGCGTTGTGTTCAGTCTCACCTTTCCGCCGCAGATTCAATTGACTGACGGTAGTTTTGGCGTAAGGACAAATCATTTTGGCTTCAACCTGACTGGTTTTTCCAACCAAGTCGTGGTGATTGAGGCTTGCACCAATCTGGCGTCGTCGCAATGGCTGCCCCTGCAAACCAACACTTTCGGGACCAACACGCTCTACTTCAGCGACTCGATGTGGACAAACTATCCGGATTGTTTTTACCGCGTTCGCACACAATAAATCAAAGAAGGAATGGTTTGCCGGGCGCATTTGCTTGTCGCCCGGCCTTTTTTTTGCCACGCTGCGCGCGATGCGTAAAATCCTTTTGGGCCTGTGGCTGGCGCTGGCCGTGTCCGCTTCCGGCGCGGAAATCAAAATTGGCTTCAGTGATTTCGCCGCGGGCCAGACGCCGACCAATTTTCACAACGCCCTCGCCGGCACGGGCCGGCCCGGCGGCTGGAAAATCGTCACCGACGAGTCGCCGTCGGCCTTCGCGCCGCTGATGCCGCAAATCACGCCGACGGCGCCCGCCGTCCGGCGGCCCGTGCTCGCCCAATTGAGCCAGGACCCGGCCGACGAGCGGTTCCCGATGTTCATTTACGACGGCCTGACATTCAAAAATTTCAAGCTGGCGACGCAGTTCAAAATTGTCAGCGGCGTGGCCGAGCAGATGGCGGGCGTCGTGTTCCGCTTCCAGAACACGTCGAACTTCTATGTGCTTCGCGCCAGCGCGCTGGGCCGCAACCTGCGCTTTTACAAGGTCGTGGACGGCGTCCGCTCCGCTCCCATCGGCCCGGCGCTGGACATTGCCACCAACACCTGGCACACGCTGGCCGTGCAATGCCTGGGCGACCAGATCACCTGCTGGCTCGACGGCAAGCCCGCCATGCCGACGATGAATGACAGCTCCTTTTCATCCGGCAAAATCGGCTTCTGGACGAAGTCCGACGCGGTGAGTTGTTTCGGCGACACGACGGTTGATTACACGCCGATGGTGCCGGCGGCGCAGGCGCTCGTGAACAGCATCATGAAAAAATATCCGCGCATCGTGGGTTTGCGGATTTACGCGCCCGACGACAAGGGCCGTATTCGAATTCTCGCCAGCAGGGACGAAACGGAAATCGGACAACCGGGAACGGACGCGGAAAC
>JBEKRA010000068.1:0-8899 GCA_049519195.1 Verrucomicrobiota bacterium | reverse complement strand
GATCAGGATTCAATGAGTAGTGGCCCCAGCACCCTGAATGATGTGGTTTCGGTTAATTCCGGCAATGACATGGTGGTGGCGACCGGTCCGTCCTCGGGTTTGAGCGTCGGTTTCGGTTCGGAGTCGGGGCTACAGATTCCCAGTGCAAGCGGCTTCAACAATCTTAACGCATATTCCTACACGAACGTGGTGGATCCCAATGGAGTCTCCGCGGATATTGACATCAATCTTGCCCAGAACTATGGCACCCTGGCGGCAGGCCAGAGCCGGAGCGTGGTTTGGTTTACGATCTTTGGGAATTCCAAGGCGGAGGTAACGAATGCTTTCGTCAACATTGTCCCAAACGCCCCGGTCATCACGTCACAGCCGATAGGTGTCACCGTTTCCATCGGCAACAATGCCACGTTCACGGTGGGGGCCACCGGGGCCGCGCCGTTGAACTACTTTTGGAGACAAAACGGGTCAATCATTCCCGGAGCCAATGCCTCAAGTTATACATTCACCAACGCACAGATTGCCGATTCTGGCAGTCAGTTTAGTTGCGCGATCACCAACAGTTTTGGGGCGGTCACCAGTTCAGTGGCCGTGCTGAAGGTGGAGACGACCGTTTCAAATGACCAGTGTGGCGCGGCCATAGTTATCGCCAGTGTCAATTATACCAATGCCCAATATACCACCAACGCCACGTCCATTGGCGATCCAGTTCCAAGCTGCATTCCGAGCTTTGGCAACGGTGTCTGGTATCAGTTCACGCCGCCCGTCAGCGGCCAGCTTGAGGTGGACACGTTTGGCAGTGATTTTGACACCGGGCTGGCTCTTTATACCGGCACGTGCGGGGCTTTGGCGGAAGTCGCTTGCAACGATGACACTGGCGGGTTGACCTCACAAATCTCCACGAGTGTGTCCGCCGGCACGACTTATTACATTCTGGCGGGTGGATACAGCGGATATACCGGACACCTGCTCATTCACCTGGTGCTAACCGCGCCTCCGGTGATTGTCACGCAACCCACCAACCAGACCTTGACCGTTGGGCGCACGGCGGTGTTCAGAGTCAGGACCACGGGTGGCACGCCCATGAGCTACTTCTGGATGCGCAATGGTGGAATTATTCCCAGCGCAACCAACTCGACCTATGCAATCACCAATATTCAATTGTCCGATTCAGGCAGCCAGTTTAGGTGCGTGGTCAGCAATGCCTTTGGGGTGGCGACCAGCGCGGTGGCAACACTGACTGTCAGCGTGGATCACTTTGTCTGGGGCGCGATTAGTTCGCCACAACTGGTCAACTTGGTGTTCGGGGCGACGATCACCGCGCAGGATGTCAACAACCAGACCGTGACCAACTATACGGGGACGCTGGCCTTGAGCGGCGCGGCGGACGGAGGCATGACGACCAACACAATTCTAGGCTCGCCAACTTACACGACTGCCTCCAGCGGAAACTACGCGCTT
The DNA here is from genome assembly GCA_049519195.1 of Verrucomicrobiota bacterium. Classification (GTDB taxonomy): domain Bacteria; phylum Verrucomicrobiota; class Verrucomicrobiia; order Limisphaerales; family UBA11358; genus UBA11358. Next base: position 7,444 of record JBEKRA010000068.1, on the reverse strand, counting down.
GGCTATGCCTTTACTCCGAGCACGAACATCATCGTGACACATGTGCGCCATTACTTCGGCACAAAAGTCTCGATCTGGACCGACGGTGGCACGCTGCTGGCCGCGCAGTCTGTGACCAGCGTGCCGGGCACCTGGGTGGAAACACCTTTGGCCACTCCGCTGACGCTGACAGCGGGTGTCCGGTATCGCGTGGCGGCTTATACGGCGGGCGGAACCTATTATTGGCGATCGGACATGGCGAATACCTTCCCCAACGGAACCATCAATCAAAGCTACGATGACTTGTTGGGTGACGGCTTCCCCACCACCACCGATTCGGCGCATTGGTGGTTTGTTGACCTCCGCTACACTGTGGGCTCCACAGGTTCGATTGCGATGACGCCGACGAACACCGGCAGTTTCACGGGTGGCGTCTGGACCGGCGACGTGACGGTGCTGCAAGCAGCCAGCAACGTGGTTCTGGCCGCCAACGACGGCCTCGGGCATTCCGGTTCGAGCAACCCGTTCCAAGTGGTATCAAATACATTTATGAGCGCCATGCTGACAGTGCATACCAACGGCAGCGGGACCATCAGTCCGAATTACAGCGGTGCGTTGTTGCCCATCGGGCAGCCGTATTCGATGACCGCAATGCCGGGAACGGGATATGTTTTCTTCCGATGGACAGGCAGCCTGACCACCAACAATCCGGTGCTGAATTTTGTGATGGCATCCAACCTCGCCTTCACGGCCAATTTTGCGAATCAGACCAATCCTATGGTTGGCATTGACTCCTGTTCCACCAATCAACTGGTGATTTCCTGGCCGCTGGGAGTTGCTAATTTCGTAATACAGACCAACGATGATCTAGGCACAACCAATTGGGGAAACTACAATGGAACCGGGTTGATAACCAACGGAACTGCAGAACAAATTATCGTTAATCCAACCAACAAAGCTCTCTTTTTCCGACTAAAACAATAGCCGTTTCATAGCATTGCCTCGGTTTGGTGGACATTGGAGCGGCTACGTCAGCTGGGGCCGGAGCAGGTGTTGTCGCTCGGCTATTTCATCACTGCGGCTGCAAAAGGGCGAGGTTTCGAGCCGCGCCGAAAAATAGGCCGGGTTCTTCCAAAGTTTCCGGCGGGATGCCAGAGAATTCTGCCGCGTCCGCAGTGAAAGCTTGCGGCAACGCGCTTCACGCGGCTAACTTTCGCCTGTGAATCTCGAAGACCATCCGGGCGACATCATCCGCAAGGCGCGGACGATGAGCAACATTTCAACTTCCGCCGCGGCCGAGGCGGCGGGCATTTCCGAAACTGAATTGGCCGTGCTCGAAGAATCCGGCCGGCTGGCGAAGAAAATAAATTTTTCCAGGCTCGCGCCGTTGACCGGACTGAATGCCCTGAAACTCGAGGCCATCGCCAATGGCTGGCTGCCCGCGCAAAAGGATTTGAGCATCTGGCGCGAAATCCGCGTGTTCACCACGGCGGGTGAAGGGTTGACGGTGAATTGTTACCTCGTCTGGGATGAAGTCACCCGCGACGCGGCTATCTTCGACACCGGCCTCGACGCGAAACCGGTTCTCGATTGCATCGCCGCCGAACAGCTCCAGCTCAAACACATTTTCATCACGCACTCGCATTGGGACCACGTCGGTGCGCTGTCAAAAATCCGCGAGGCGTGGCCGAAAGCGCGGCTGCATTCCGGCTCCAAAAACGCGCCGGTGGATCAGCACAACAAGACGGCGGAAATCATCCATCTCGGCGGACTGCGCGTGACGCACCGCGAGACGCCCGGCCACACGGAGGACGGCGTGACCTACATCGTCGGCAACTGGCAGGAGGACGCGCCGCACGCGGCGTTCGCGGGCGACGCGATTTTTGCCGGGTCAATCGGGCGCGGCAACCAGTCGTGGAACCTGGCGCGGCAGAAAGTGCGCGAGCAAATTTTATCATTGCCGGCGGCGACCTTGATTTGCCCCGGCCACGGCCCGTTGACGACCGTGGCGGAGGAAATGGAACACAATCCGTTCTTTTGATTTATGGCAATGCTGGTTTCGCGGGTCCCGCCGGAACGGGAGTGGAAAGGTGTTTCAGGATTTTGATTCCGAACGCTCCGTTTTGGAGCGGCTCGCCGCCAATCAACCAGACGGGCTGATAGTTTTTCCCGACCCATTGCATCACGTCGTAGCCGAAGCCCTTTTGCAGGCCGAAACGGGGGGCGCCAAACTCGGAGCCGTCCCATTGGATGATGGCGATGTAGTCCGGCGGGTTTTTCGCGCAGTCGGCCAGCATGTTTTGCTCGCCATAAGCCCAAAGCTCGGACCCGAACGCGACGCAGGGTGTCGGGTTGATGCGGCGCGTGAGGTAATTCAGCATCGAACCTTGGGGCAGCGCGGCCAGCGTGCTGGTCGGCGCGGTGTTGGTTTCAATCCACGCGGCCGCCGACGCCATCGCCGCGCCGGTCGGGTCAACCTTGGGGTCGTAGGTGACAATCCGGTCGCCTCCCGAACCAAGCGGAAAGTCTTTGTCCGTGTAAAAAAGGCTGGAATGAATCGTCAACCGCGCCAAGCCGGCTAGCAGGAAAATCAAAATGGCGGCGCGGAACGATTTCAGTCCACAGTCCACAGTCCACAGTCCGATTTGTCCCGCGTCCGATGGCCGGTCCGGCTGTGGGCTGTGGACTTCGGGCCGTGGACTCTGTAGAAAGCGCGGCAGCAGATGGAGCAGCAGGTAAATGGCGGACAGAAAGGCGGGCATCGCCAGAAAGACGCCGTAGTGCGAAATGTGCGGATTGAAGCCGAGCTTGGCCAGCAGCGCAAAACTGAACGCCAGCCACAAGGCGGGAAAAAACAGCGGCGAGTTCCATGTTTCAAGTTTCAAGTGTTCAGTCTGAAAACTTGAAACTGAAAACTGAAAACTTCGCCGCCATTCCCGCCGCCACAGGATGGCCGCAACGACGAGCAGCAACGGCAGACAGTGGCCGGCGCTTTGCCAGCCGTAATTGACGGACACGCCGCCCGCCGCCGCGAAGATCAGCACGCGCTCCAGCGGCTTCAGCGTGGGCCGCGTCAGCCGCCACGCGCAAAGACCAACAATCACCGCCAGCCCGCTGAATTCAATCAGCGCCTGCGCGATGTGATGCCACGGCGCGTCCATTCCCGTCATCGCGCGGTAAATGGGAAGTTGAAGTCCGGTGGAATGCAGCAAAGGCAGCCACGCGCCGCAAATGGCGCGCGCCGCGTCCGCCGAATTCATTTCCGACCGGAACCCGGCAAAAAATCCCGCGAGCGGAATCAAGCCGCAAACCACGGCCAGCAGCAATGCTTTGGCCAGATCAAGAACCGAAAGCCGCCGCCATTGCAAAATCACGGCGACGGCAAATGGCGCAACAGCCCCGACAAAAACTTCCGGCTTGGTCAGAAAAATCAGCCCCAGGCAGCCGCCGGCGAGCGCGAGCGGCAACTTGCGTCCTGCTTCCAGCCAGCGCGCCAGGCAGGCCATCATCACGACCGCGAGCACGATGCCGTGAAATTCCTCGTGCGAATACGGGCAGATGTAATTGTAATTGCCCACGTCGAGCAATTGACTGAAGGCGAGCACTGTCAGCGCCAGGCCGATGGTTGTGGCCGTCCAGGCATCGGAACATTTCAGAAACAGGCGGTAAATCAACAGCAGCAGGAAGATGACGATGAGAAAATTCGAGGCCAGCAGGACGTTCAGCGAGACGCCGAAGATTTTGAACAGGACGGCATGATAGCAGACCGACAGGCAGCCATAAAGGCAACTGACATCGTGATAAAGCACGGCGCCCCGCGAAAGCCGCCACGGCACGTAAAGCTGCTGGCCGAAATCAATCAGCGGGTCCGCCCATTTGCGCCAGCCCAGCCACGTCAAAAGAATGAGGGCGATTCCCATCGGAATCGCCCCCAGCCATGAAAGTTTTTTTTTCACCGACCCATCCCCGGAGTCCCGCACGCGCGGGATTGTCGAAACTCCAGAAGCGGGGGTCGCCATCGGTCAGACGGTGTAGGTGCTCGAAGCCGTGGAGCCGCCGTGGCCCGTCCAGTTCGTGTGGAAAAATTCGCCGGCCGGCTTGTCCACGCGCTCGTAGGTGTGCGCGCCGAAATAATCGCGCTGCGCCTGCAGCAAATTCGCCGGCAGAACCGCCGAGCGGTATTGATCGTAAAACGCCAGCGCGGTGCTGAACGCCGGGACCGGGATGCCGCGCTTGGCCGCCGTGGCCACAACGTTGCGCCACCCCTTCTGGCAGCGCTTGATTTCGCCCCGGAAATAATCGTCCAGCAGCAGGTTCGTCAGCTTCGGATTCTTGTCGCAAGCTTCCTTGATTTTGCCGAGGAAGCGCGAGCGGATGATGCAGCCGCCGCGCCACATCAGCGCGATGCCGCCGTAGTTCAGATTCCATTTGTATTCCGCCGCCGCCGCGCGCATGAGCATGTAACCCTGCGCGTAGCTGACAATTTTTGAGGCGTAAAGCGCGTCGCGGATATCGGCGATGAACTGCTTTTTCTTCGCTTCATTTTTGGTGATACCCGTGAGCATGGCCCGCGGGCCTTTCAATTTCTTCGCCGCCTTCACGCGCTCGTCCTTCAGCGCGGAAACGCAGCGGGAATAAACCGCCTCGGCAATCAGCGTGATCGGAATGCCGAGATTCTGCGAACTCATGACGGTCCATTTGCCGGTGCCTTTCTGGCCGGCCTTGTCGAGAATCTTGTCCACGAGCGGCGCGCCGTCGGTGTCCTTGAAACCGAGGATGTCGCGGGAAATTTCAATCAGATACGAATCCAGTTCGCCGGTGTTCCATTCCTTGAAAACCTCGTGCATCTCGCCGGCGCTCATGCCCAGGCCGTTTTTCATGATGTTGTAAGCCTCGCAAATCAACTGCATGTCGCCGTATTCAACGCCGTTGTGGGTCATTTTCACGTAATGGCCGGCGCCGCCTTTGCCCACCCATTCGCAGCACGGGGCGCCGCCCTCGGCCTTCGCGGAAATGCTTTGGAGAATGTCCTTCACGTGCGGCCACGCGGCGGGCGAACCGCCGGGCATGATGCTTGGGCCATGGCGCGCGCCTTCCTCGCCGCCGGAGACGCCGGTGCCGATGTAGAGCAGCCCCTTGCTCTCGACATATTTCGCGCGGCGGATGGTGTCCTCGAATAGCGAGTTGCCGCCGTCAATGATGATGTCGCCGGGTTCGAGGTGCGGGATGAGCTGCTCGATGAACTCATCCACCGGTTTGCCGGCCTTGACCATAAGCATCACGCGGCGCGGCTTTTTGAGCTTGGCCGCCATTTCCGCGACGGAGTGGGCGCCGAGCACCTTCGTGCCCTTGGCCTCGTTGGCGAGGAAGTGGTCCACCTTCTCGACCGTGCGGTTGTAGGCCACGACGGTGAAGCCGTGGTCGTTCATGTTCAAAATGAGGTTCTGTCCCATGACGGCCAACCCGATCAATGCAATGTCAGCTTGTGATTCCATAAAAAGTCAAAAAACAAATCAGTGGACGAACATGATACAAAGTCGTCCGCCGTCTGCCAGCAGATTTTTGGCGGAAACCAAACCTGATTTGCCACGGAAAATACATTCAGCCCGAATTTCGATGCAAGTCGGGGAGCGTGCCCGCACCCAAGCGTCGCTCAATCGCGTTTATTCTTCGTCTTTGGCTTGTTGTCCGCGGAAGGCCCCGCGGCATTCTCCTGAAGAATCGCACGGAGCGTCTGAAGCAGGGTTTCGGCGGTGAAGGGCTTGGAAACGAAGCGCCCGCACCCGTGGCGGAAGGCCATGGCCGCGGCGTCTTTCATTTCCAAGCCGCTGGCGCCGACAATCTTGACTTTCGGATTGATGGCCTGGAGCGCGGCGACGGTGGCCGGGCCGTCTTTGACCGGCATGGCCATGTCAATGATGACCACGGCAATTTCATCCTGGTTTATGGTGTAAAGCCGGACGGCATCGGCCCCATTGATGGCCAGCAGGACGCGATAGCCAAAACACTCCAGGATGTGTTGCGCCAATTCGCGAATGGGAGCCTCGTCGTCCGCGAGCAGCACCAGTTCGTCATGGCCGCGCGGCAGTTGGGGGGTTTCCGCCGGTGCGGCGGGCGCGGCGGCGGCCACGGCTGCGGGCGCGGCGGTGGCGGGGAGATAAACCTTGAAGGTGCTGCCCATGCCCGGCTCACTGTCGCAGGTGATGAAGCCGCCGTGGCTCTTGACAATGGCCAGGGTGGTGGACAGTCCCAGCCCGGTGCCCTTGCCCACCTCCTTGGTGGTGAAGAACGGCTCAAAAATGCGCTCGCGGTTTTCCCGGGGGATTCCAATCCCTGTGTCTTCGACGCTGATGACGACATAAGGGCCGGGCCGGGCGGGCAGATGCATGCCGGCAGCGGCCGCGTCGAGCGTGACGTTGTCCAACCGGAGGGACAATTTGCCGCCGTCTGGCATGGCGTCCCGCGCGTTGACGCAAAGGTTCAACATCACCTGGTGGATCTGGGTGGGGTCGCCGGAAATCGTCCAAAGGCCGGGGTCGGCTTCCATTTGAAACCGCAGGGATTTTGGAAAAGTGTCCCGGACAATCCGTTCGATTTCGCGGGCGATGTTCCTGACCTGGAGCAGGATGTGATCGCCCTTGACTCCGCGGCCAAAGGCCAGCACCTGCTTGACCAGGCTTGCGCCGCGCTGAACGTTGGCCTCCAGGCTGTTCAGTATTTGCTGGCCCTCGTCGTCGGAAATTTTTTCCTTCAACAACTGGATCGAGAAGAGGAGCGGCGTGAGCACGTTGTTGAGGTCGTGCGCGATGCCGCCGGCGAGCGTGCCGATGCTTTCCATGCGCTGGGCGCGCAGGAACTGGGCCTCCAGCTTTTTCTGCTCGGTGACGTCGCTGAAAACATGCAGCAGGTGGGGTTCGCCGTTCTGGACGAAGTGGCTCAAGTGGCTCACTAGCCAGACTTCTTTGCCAAACGAGCTGGTGAAATTGACATCGCACTGCCGCGATTCCTTCGTGGCCAGAACTTCCTCCGCAATCTGGAACATGCCCGAGGCGCGCCAGGATGCGAGCTGCCGGAAATCCATTTTCAAAAGCCGGGGCACTGTCCCGTTGATTATCCGCGCGGCGGCTTCGTTGGCCAGCACGCACTGGCCGGAGGCCTTGAAGGCGACGATGCCCACCGCCGCGTCCGAGATGATGGTCCGGTTGAAAGCGAGCGCCTCCTTCACCTGCTGCTCCGCCTGCCTGCGCCCGGTGATGTCGCGGAAGAAGGCAAAAAAGAGGGGTTTGCCCTGAATCATGATGGAGCTCGAACTGATGTCCGCATAGAAAACGGAACCATCTTTGCGGAGGACTGGAATTCCAGAAGAAAACGAAATCTGGCCGCGCAAGTGTTTCTGGAATTCCCGCTCGACGTCCGCCGCCCATGCTTCCGGGGGATGCAGGGATTGAATGGGGCGGCCATTCAG
>JBEKRA010000067.1:0-9051 GCA_049519195.1 Verrucomicrobiota bacterium | reverse complement strand
AATGAGAAATTGCAGCAGGATGTCCTGGCCGCGCGCGCCGACGGCCATGCGAATGCCAATTTCGCGCGTCCGCTCGGTCACGCTGACCAGCATGATGTTCATGATGCCGATGCCGCCCACGATGAGCGAGATGATGGCCACGCCGGCGAGCAGCGCGGTCATGGTATCCGTGGTGGCGGTCTGCGCCTCGGTGATTTCCTGCTGGTTGCGCAGTATGAAGTCGTCGTCGCGGCCGTCCTGGATGCGATGCCGCTGGCGCAACAATCCGGCAATGGCGTTTTGGACGCTGACCATCTGTTTGGCACTGGCTGCGGACACCTGCATCATGCGGAGCGTGGTGGAGCCGGAAAAACGTTTCATGGCGGTGGTGTAGGGCACGATGACGGTATCGTCCTGATCCTGCCCGCCCATGTTCGCGCCCTTGACCTTGAGCACGCCTAGGACCTTCATGGGCGCACTGGCGCTTCCGCCGCGCATGTTGATGCGGATGATTTTACCGACCGGATCGTCATCGGGAAACAACCGGTCCGCCGTGGTTTTTCCGAGCACGCAGACTTTGGCGGCGGACCGCACGTCGGCGTCGGTGAACATCGCGCCTTCAGCCATGGCCCATGTGCGGATGGTCAGGTAATCCACACCCTCGCCCATGACCTGCGTGCTCCAATTATTTTCACCGGCGGTGATCTGGGCGCCGTTGCGCACTTCCGGGCTGACCGCCAGCACGCCTGGCACCTCGTTCTGGATCGCGAGCGCGTCCTCGACCGTGAGCGTGCCCGCGCCGCCGAAGCCGGAAAAAACACCGCTGCGGTTGACACTGCCTGAAAAAACCTGGATGACGTTCTGGCCGAGCGCGGCGATGCGCGCCTCGACCTGCGCCTTGGCCCCGCGGCCCAGCGCGACCATCGCGATGACCGCGCCGACGCCGATGATTATGCCGAGCATGGTTAGCACGGTGCGCATTTTGTTCCGGCGCAGAGCGCGGAACGCGATTTTGATGACAGCCAAATATCTCATGCTGGGAATCGGGGGAACATTCAACATTCAACATTCAACATCGAACGCTCAAGGCTTGAGATGCGCGAAATCACTTCGATGTTCGGCGTTGAATGTTGAATGTTGAATGTTTTCATATTCAATTCGCCAGCTTCGCTTCCGCCTGTGCCTCGGTCAGCTTGGCGATTTCAGTTTCCGCATTCAGCCGGTTCGTCACCGGCGTGTCGCCCACCACTTTGCCGTCGCGCATCACGACCATGCGCTTGGTGTAATGTGCCACGTCCAATTCGTGGGTGACCATGACGATGGTTATGCCCTGGTCGTTGAGTTTTTGGAACACCCCCATGATCTCGATGCTCGTGCGGCTGTCCAGATTGCCGGTAGGTTCGTCGGCGAGCAGCAGCGCCGGCTGATTGGCGAGCGCGCGGGCGATGGCCACGCGCTGTTGCTGGCCGCCGGAAAGCTGGTTGGGCTTGTGGTCGAAGCGCTGGCCGAGCCCGACAATTTCGAGCGCCTTCAACGCGCGCTCGCGCTGGGTTGCGCCATCCAGATGCTGCCGGGCGTAGAGCATCGGCAGTTCGACGTTTTCCAGCGCGGACGTGCGCGAGAGCAGGTTGAAGCCTTGAAAAACGAATCCGATCTTCTGGTTGCGGATGTCCGCCAGCTGGTCGCGGGTGAGTTGTGAAACGTCAATGTCGTCGAGCAGGTATTGGCCCCGCGTGGGACGGTCGAGACAGCCGATGATGTTCATCAACGTGGATTTTCCCGAGCCGCTCGCGCCCATGAGCGCGACAAATTCTCCCTGAAAAACTTCCAGAGACACGCCGCTGACGGCCCTGACCTCGACCTCGCCGGTCTGGTAGATCTTGTGAATGTCCGCCAGTTTGATGACAGGCTTCATGTAATATCTCCAAGCCTACCGGCCGCCACCGCGGAAGCCGGGGGGGCCACCGCCGCCGCCAAACGGACTCGCCCCGCCGGGCGGGGAAGCCGCAGTGGCGGATTGGGGAAATATCGCGCCAATGATGACGGTGTCGCCCTCCTTCAAGCCGTCTATAATTTCCGTGGAAGAGCCATCACTGATGCCGGTCTTGACAGTGACGGGTTGCGGCGTCGTGTTGTCGGAATTTTTGTCGGCGGCAAGCGTGTAAATGGTGCGCGACGAGGGTTGCGAACCGCGCGAACCGAAACCACCGCCGCCGCGCCCGCCAAAGCCACCACCACCGCCCGGGCCAAAACCTCCGCCCGGGCCGCCAAAGCCTCCGCCCCGGCCGAAGCCGGCGGGCATTTGCAGCGCGCCGCTCTGGAATAGCTCGCGGAGTTTGGTGCGGATTTCCGGCGGAATTTCCTCGCCGCGCGCGCGCATTTCCGACACGCGCTTCTGCAATTCCTCCGGCGGTTCGTTGCCGGTGAGCGGCGGGGCCGTGTTCGTGGCAACTTGGACGCCATTCGTGCCGCCGGTTTTGGCGGCCTGCGGCGCGTTGGTTGCCGCCGGTTTGATTGCCTTGCCCACGGAGTCCGGCGGCCGGAAACGGAGCGCGGCATTGGGGATTTTCAACACGCCAGTCCGTTCGGCGGTGATGAGGGAGGCGTTGGCCGTCATGCCCGGCCGGAGCTTCAAATCGGGATTGGCGACATCAATGACCACATCGTAGGTGACGACATTTTGCACCGTGGTGGGCGCGTTGCGGATTTGTCTTACCCTGCCGGCAAACTTGCGGTCGGGAAAAGCGTCCACGGTGAAACTCACATTCTGCCCCTCCTCAACGCTGCCGATGTCCGCTTCGGAGACGTTGGCGTCAATCTGCATTTTGGCCAGGTCGTTGGCGATCTGGAACAACACCGGCGCGCTCATGCTCGCGGCGACGGTCTGCCCCACGTCCACGCTGCGTGAAATCACCGTGCCGTCCACGGGCGAATAGACTTTGCAGTAGCCCAGGTTCGCCAGCGCGTTGCTCAACGCGGCCGTCTTGATCTTCACCATCGCTTCCGCTTCGTGCAGGGTGGCGATGGTGGTGTCGCGGTCCGACTGGGAAATCAATTTGTTGGTGAACAATTCCAGGGCGCGATCGGCCTCGGCCTGCTGCAATTCCAGGTTCGCCTTCGAGTTGGCCAGGTCCGCCGTGGACTGCTCCATAGCCGCCTGATACGTCCGCGGGTCAATCTCCGCGACGAGCTGGCCGTTGGTCACCGCCGAATTGAAATCCACGTAGAGTTTGCTGATGCGGCCCGAAACCTGGCAGCCGACCGTCACGTTCAACACCGGATTCAACGTGCCCGACGCCGTGACGGCCTGCATCAAATCGCCGCGCGTGACCGTCGTGGTTTGATATTGCGGCGCGGCGTTGTTCCCGCGCTTGAAATACCAGACGCCACCCGCCGCAACCGCGATGATTGCGGAAAAAACAATCAGCCACTTCAACCAGCTTTTGCTTTGCTTTGTTGCCATAAAATGTTGATTCAGACGAACTGTCTCTATTGAGACGCCGTTGCGCCCCGTAAGTTACGAAAATTTGCCCGTATGTCCATGTGACTTTCGACACCATGCAACTTTCGATTTGAGCCGGGCGCGCCGGGCTTTACAATCCGCCCGTGTCAGAACCGCTCGAACAATTGATTCAACAACTCAACGCCGCGCAGGCGCTCGAAGAATCGCAGGCGTGGCAGGCCGTGGAATGGCTCGCCAGCGAAACGATCCCGACCAGCCTCAAGGCCGGTTTTCTTGCCGCGCTCTCCAAAAAAGGCGAAACGCCGGACGAAATTGCCGCCTTCGCCCGCGCGCTGCGCGACAAGTCCATCAAGCCGGCCATTGAAAAAAACTGGCGCGATTCCCGCGAAATACTCGATGTCGTCGGCACCGGCGGCGACCGCTTGAGCACGTTCAACATCTCCACAACCGTCGCCATCCTTTGCGCCGCGACCGGCGTGACCGTGGCCAAGCACGGCAACCGCGCCGTGACGTCATCGGTCGGCAGCGCGGACGTGATTGAAGAACTCGGCATCAGGGTGGACTTGTCGCCGGCGGACGCGGCGCGCGCGCTGCGCGAACACGGCTTCGCGTTCTTCTTCGCGCCGAATTTCCATCCGGCGTTCAAAAACATCGCCCCGGCGCGGAAGCTTTGCGCCGCAAACGGGCAGCGGACCATTTTCAACATCCTCGGCCCGCTGCTCAATCCCGCGCGGCCTTCGGCGATGCTTGTCGGGGTGCCGCGCCCGGAACTCTGCGAGCCGATGGCGCGCGCGCTGCAATCGCTTGGCGTCCGGCGCGGAATGGTCGTTTGCGGGGCGGCCGAAGGGAAACATCTGGACGAGCTTTCGACGCTTGGTGCAAACACCATCGCGGAATTTTATCAGGAGCGCGGTTTTGCGGTTTCAACCTTGTCGCCGGTGAATTTCCCGTTGCAGCCGGCGACGCTGGCCGATTTGCGGGGCGGCGACAAAATCGTGAACGCGGAAATTGTCCGCCGGATTTTGCGCGGCGACGAGCGCGGGCCGAAGCGCGACGCGGTCTTGCTCAATGCCGGCGCGGCGTTGTTTGTCGCCCGGAAAACGAAATCGCTCGCGGAAGGCTGGGCGCTGGCGGCGGCGACAATTGATGGCGGCAAAGCCGGGGCAAAACTCGCGGAACTCGCGCGCTGATTCAGCGCAACGCGTTTTTAACAGCCTCGGTAATCTCGTTTTCCTTGAGCTCAAGCGCCGCGTAGTGCAAACCGAGATTGTGCTGCGCGGTTTTGTCCCCCTGCCGCGCCGCGCGGATGAACCACTTCACCGCCTCGCGCTGGTCCTGCCCCACGCCGCGGCCGGTCTGGAAGCACAGGCCGAGGTTGCACTGCGCCGGCGCGCATTCCTGTTCGGCGGCGGCGAAATACCATCGCACGGCCTCCATGTAATCCTGCGGCACAACCTGTCCCTGCTCGTAAAAAACGCCGAGATTGAACTGCGCCGCCGGATACCCGCGCTCCGCCGACTCGCGATACCATTTTACCGCCTCGGCGTAATTTTGCGGCACGCCCTGGCCGGTCTCGTAAAGCATGCCGAGATTGAACTCCGCCGCCGGGTCGCCCTGTTCCGCCGCCTCGCGCAGCCACTTGGCCGCCTCGCCGAATTCCTGCGGCACTCCCGCGCCGTTCAAATAGCAGACGCCGAGATAACATTGCGCCACCGGGTCGTTCTGGTCCGCCGCTTTGCGAAACCATTTCACCGCCTCCTGATAATCCTGCGCCACGCCCTGGCCGTTTTGGAAGCACACGCCGAGATAACACTGCGCCTGCGGGTCGCCTTCCTCGGCGGCCTGGCGCATTGCTTCAAACGTCTCCCATGTGCGGCGTGTCGTCATTTCAGCGGAACCTTTTCGTGCCACGCTTGAAGGATAGGTTCTCCGCGCCCGAATTCAAGCCGCGTTTTCACTTCCGCTCCGGGGCGCGGCTTGTTACAAAACAGCCATGTCCAACAAATCAAACATCGGCTTTCTCGGCGCGGGCAAAATGGCCGCCGCGCTCGCAAAAGGTTTTGTCCGCGGCAAACTCGTCGTCCCCCGCGAAATCATCGCCAGCGACCCCTTCGACATGGCGCGAAAAAACTTCGCCGCCGAAACCGGCGCGAAAACGGTCGCGGCCAACGCCGAAGTCGCGAAATGCGCAAACGTCCTGATTTTGGCGACCAAACCCGACCAGGTTCCCGCCGCGCTCGCCGAAATTTCCGGCGCGTTCACAAAAAATCATCTGCTCATCTCCATTGCCGCCGGCGTGACGCTCGCGAAACTCGAAGCCGCGCTGCCCGCCGGAGCACGCGTCATCCGCGTCATGCCCAACACGCCCGCGCTCGTCGGCGAGGCGGCTTCCGCGTTCGCGCTCGGCAAATCCGCGACGGCTTCGGACGGCGAGCTGGCGAAAAAACTTCTGTCCGCCGTCGGTGTCGCGTTCCAAGTCAAAGAAAGTCTGCTCGATGCCGTGACCGGCTTGAGCGGTAGCGGCCCGGCTTACGTTTATCAATTCATCGAGGCATTGAGCGACGGCGGCGTGGCGTCCGGTTTGCCGCGCGACATCGCGACCAAGCTCGCCGCGCAGACCGTTCTGGGCGGCGCGAAAATGGTTTTGGAAACCGGCCAGCATCCAGGCGCGCTCAAGGACCAGGTCACCAGCCCCGGCGGCACGACGATTGAAGGCGTGCATGAACTGGAAAAAGGCAAGCTGCGCGCCGCCGTGATGAGCGCCGTCCGCGCCGCGACGGAAAAATCGAAGAAGCTGGGGCAGGCGAATTGATTTGAAATTTGAAATTTCAGATTTCAAAAACAAACACAAAATCGCCCCCAAACCAAAAGGACATTTATGACCTACGAACGTTTTGAAGACCTGCCCGTCTGGCAGAAGGCCGCCGAACTTTACGAGCAGACCGAGGCGCTGCTCGAAAACCACTCCTTCAAAGCCACGTCCGGTTTTCGCGACCAGTTGGACCGCGCGGCGCTGTCGGTGTCCAACAACATCGCCGAGGGGTTCGAGCGCGGCACGACCAACGAATTGCTCGCATTCATCTACATCGCGCGCGGCTCGGCGGGCGAGGTGCGCTCCATGCTCACCGTGAAATCGCGCCGGTCCAGCCAGGCCGGCTGGCCCGAAGATTTGAAATCTCAAATTTCAAATTTGAAATCCTCGGCCGAAAACTGCTCGCGCCAGTTGCGCGGCTGGGCGGACTCGCTTCAAAATTCCGAAATCAAGGGCCAGCGCCACCTCAACGACCGGGTCCGCAAGGAACAGGACCAAAAACAGCGCGCCGCCGCGTTTGAGAAAAGAATGCTGGCAAACCTGCCCGCCAATCATCCAGCCCGCCGCGCCGTCGAGGAGCGCGACGAGGCGGAAGCCCGCCGGAGTCCTCCGCCGGCTTGAATCTCAAATCTGAAATTTCAAATTTGAAATCAAAACCAAAATCCCGTTTGCGCGCCGCCGTGATGAGCGCCGTCCGCGCCGCGACGGAGAAATCGAAGAAGCTAGGGCAATCGTGATTGAATAAATGAATTTAGTTTGTCCAATTTGTGAGTTTGGAATTCCCGAAAAGTTCATTGATTTATCGGAAGAAAAGGCGTTCTGTCCTCAGTGCCAGAAAGATTTCAATTGCAGTGGATGGATTGAAACAGCGCTGGTCGTTCCAGGACAACTGCTGCACCCGCCCCACAGCGCTTGGTTTGCAGAAACTGCCAACGGCTTTAAGCTTGGTGTTTCAACGCGCTCTTATGATTGGATTGCCTTGATCCCTGTCGCAGCTTTTTTGTCGGGTTTAATGCTTTTTTTCACGTGGGGAGGATTCCATGCAACTGATCGAGAAATACTGATGGTATTGCTCCTGTTTTTGACTCCCTTTTATTTTTTGGGGTTGTTTCTTTGGATCTGCGTTTTAATGTCAGTTTGTGGAAAGATTGAAGTTGTCGTGGATGGAGAATCAGGAACCATTTTCAAAGGGGTTGGGACTGTGGGATGGAAACGCAGTTTTGATTGGGCGCGAGTCGAGAAGATTCGTGTTGCCAATCAATATCGTCGAAATTGTGAGACCCGGCAGAAAATTTCAATCGAGGGAAATGAAGTTATTGAATTCGCGGCGGGAATTCAATTTGAGCGCCTGCGGTTTATGTTCATTGCACTGCGCTTGATGTTTCGGAAAAGGGGATCGGCGCGGGTCTAATTTCAATCACGCAATTCCCGCACGTCCACCGCCTCCATCCCCGCCGCGCGAATGGCTTGCGGTCAGCAAAGAACGGCATTATTTTTCAGCCATGATCGAGACTCTGGAGATTGAGCGCATGACGTTTGCCGAGCGGTTGCAAGCAATGGAACTGCTCTGGCATTCGATGGCCGCCGAGCCGGACAAATTGGAATCGCCGGGCTGGCACAAAAAAATCCTCGAAAGGCGGCTCGCCAAAGTCGAGGCGGGCAAAGGTGAATTTCTTACGCTCGCTCAACTCAAAAAGCGCCTCGCCAAACGCACGGCATGAGAACCGTGGTCGTTCTGGCGGAAGCCGCCGAAGACATCGAACAGGCGCGGGATTTTTACGACTCGCAAGAACCCGGCATTGGTGATTACTGCGCTGATTCGCTGGTGGCCGACATCGAGAGCCTCGCGCTCCATCACGGGATCCATTCCCGTCATTTCGGATTTTACCGGATGCTGGCCCATCGGTTTCCCTTTGGGATTTACTACCGTGAGACCAAGACCGAAACGGAAGTCTTCGCTATCTTGGATTTGCGCCGCGACCCGAACTGGATTCGCGGGGAGCTTTCGTGGCGCGGTTAAATTTTCACTCGCTGAGACGATCGAAGATTTAAGGCTCCTCAATCAATTCCCGCACGTCCACCGCCTCCATCCCCGCCGCGCGGATGGCCGTGAGGCCGAGGTCGGTGTCCTCGTAGGCGCGGCAAAACTTCGGCTCGACGCCAATCTGCCGCGCGGCTTCGAGAAAAATGTCGGGCGCGGGTTTCTGGTTCTTCACCATTTCGTTCGTCACCACGGCGTCAAACAGATGCCGGATTTTCAATTGGTCAAGCACCATGCCAATGATTTTTTGCGACCCGCCGGACGCGACGGCCATCGGGATTCTGCCGTGGTTCGCCTTAGCAATTTCCACGACTTCATGCACCGGCCCGACCTGCGACATCAGCGGCAGGTAAGCCTCTTCCTTTTCATGCGCAACGGCGATGTGGTCGAGCGAACGGCCCTGCTCCTGCGCGAGCATTTTCAAAATGTCACGCGTCGGCACGCCGCCAAAGGAGTAAAATCGGTCTTCGGGAAAATGCAGGCCGTGCCGCTGCGTGACAATCTGCCACGCGTGCCAGTGCAATGGCATCGTGTCGGCCAAAGTGCCGTCACAGTCGAAAATGAGGCCCTTGATGTGCGGTGGTAATTTCATGAATTCAGCGCAGCCAGCTTCCCTTCCAAATCATGCGTCATCAGCGGCTCGATGAGCGGGTCGAGGTCGCCTTCGATGACGCTCGCCAGATTGTAGAGCGTGACTTCGATGCGGTGGTCGGTGACGCGGTTCTGCGGAAAATTGTAGGTGCGGATTTTTTCGCT
>JBEKRA010000066.1:0-9058 GCA_049519195.1 Verrucomicrobiota bacterium | reverse complement strand
TGACTTTCCAACTGGACATGGCGCGTTGCCTCTGGGCTTTGCTCCCGGCGACGCTTTTTTGGGGTGCAAGTTTTCCGCTCGCGCTGGCGGCGGCGGCGGCGCGCGGACAGGACCCGGCGCGGCTCGTCGGCGGCATCTACGCGGCGAACACGGTCGGCGGAATCCTGGGCGGCGTCGGCTTCAGCATCGTTTTCATTCCGTGGATTGGCACGCAACAAAGCCAACGGCTGTTGATCGCCCTCGCCGCGCTGGCCGCGCTTTTGATGTTCGCCGCCTCTGCGCGGCAATTTTGGAAAACCGCCACGCCCGCCACCATTGTCCGCGGCATTTTGGTTTTCGCGGCGCTGGTTTTTTTCACGGCGGCACTGGCAAAACACGTCGCCAAGATTCCCGGCGAACTGGTTGCCTGGGGCCGCTATATGCCGAGCCGGTTGACCGAGGCCGAAATGCTTTACGTCGGCGAGGGCATGAACAACTCCGTGGCGGTGTCGAAGAATAATACCACCGATGTCCGCAATTTCCACATCAGCGGCAAAATCGAAGCGTCGAGCGAGCCGCAGGACATGAGGCTGCAGCGGATGCTGGGGTTCCTGCCAGCGCTGGTGCATTCGCGGCCGCGCTCGGTGCTGATTGTCGGCTGCGGCGCGGGCGTGACGGCGGGGACGTTCACGGTTTGTCCGGGCATCGAGAAAATCACCATCTGCGAAATGGAGCCACTCGTCCCGCCGATTGCCGCCAAATTTTTCGGGTTGGAAAATTACGGCGTGGTGAACGACCCGCGCACCCACATCATTTTCGACGACGCGCGGCATTACGTTCTCACCACGCGGGACAAATTCGACATCATCACCTCCGACCCGATTCATCCGTGGGTGAAAGGCTCGGCGACGCTTTACACCAAGGAATACTTTGAGATGGTGAAGAGCCATTTGAACCCCGGCGGCATCATGACGCAATGGGTGCCGCTCTACGAAAGCGATTCCGCCGTCGTGAAAAGCGAGATCGCGACATTTTTTGAGGTCTTCCCCGACGGCACGGTCTGGAGCAACGACGAGAACGGCAAGGGCTACGACGTGGTGCTGCTCGGCCAGGCTGGCGAAACGAAAATCAATCTGGACGCCATCGAGCAGCGGCTGGACCAGGCGGATTATTCCGCCGAGGCGCAATCGCTCAAGGACGTCGGCATTGAGTCCGTGTTCGATTTGTTCGGCACTTACGCCGGAAACGCGCGCGGACTGGCGCCGTGGCTGAAGGACGCCGAGATCAACCGCGACCGCAATCTGCACCTGCAATATCTGGCGGGCTTCCGCTCCAACTTGTATCAAAGCGAAGGCATCTTCAATGAAATGGTCAAATACCGCAAATTTCCCGACACCCTTTTCGCCGGCCCGGACGCCAGCCTGCAAATTATGAAATCAAAAATCGCGCTGGAGGGCACCCCGGCGAAATAAAAACCGGAGCACCGGGTTGCGCCGTTCCCGGAGTGGCGTCATTTTCCCGCCGGCGGCGCGTTGGTGGAGCTGAAGAAATTGCCGCCGCCGGGAATCAATTCCTCGAGGCTGCGGATGGGATGCAGCAGCAGCAGAAAAGGTTTGGGCACAAAGACCGGCTCCTTTTTCGGATTTTCCAGCGTGCCGGTGACCTTGTATTCAAACGCCTTGCTGACCGGCCACAGGAACGGGCTGACGAGCGGGCCGACGACCCAGACGTTGTGCAGCAACTGCGCGGTGACATGCGCGTTCACGCCCCCCCGCAAATCCACCGTGCCGCCGTATTGCAGGCGCGTCATGGCCGTGTTGATTTCCAGCGGGTTCGAGTAAATCACGCCGTTGGTGATGACAAAGGCCGCCGATGCGTCCGTCGCGCGGCTGTTGCCCAGCCCCGGCGAGATGGCGTTCAAGACCGGCGACAGGAGGCTGAAAAGCGGAATGTCCCAAATCAATCCGTCGCGCAGCCGCGCATGCCCAAAGCCGTCCGGCGTCCGCCAGTCCCGCGAGTCCGCGCGCGTCACGACCAGCCGCCCGGACAGCGCGCCTTCGAGATGATTGGTGGACGACGACAAGTCCGCCGCGAGCGCGTGCAGATTGATGTTCGTGACCGCCGCGGTGAATTGATAGTCCGCGCCCTCGTGCGGCACGCGGAAATCGAAGTTCGCAAACCCGTTTCCCGCTCCGCCGTAAAGGTCCGCCGCGATGTTCGTCAAAACCAGCGTCTCGCCCAGCCAGTGGACCGTGCCGGTGATGCGCGCCGCCTTGAGCTTGAGGCACTGGAACGGCACGCCGCCCACGACATCGAAGCGCAGGTCCGCATCGTCCACGTCATGCACTCCGCTTACGTCGTGCAGCGGCACGCGGCCTTCCACTAAAACCGTCGGCGGCTGCATGAAATGATACGGCTCCATGATGCGGGCGGTTTTCGGGCCGATGGCGCGCGCGATGGCCTGCGGGTCGGCGGTGCTGTAGCCATTTTTGAATAAAATCAGTTTCCGGTTGAAGTCCAGCGTGACAGCGTCGGCGGTCATCGTTTGCGTTCCACGCCACAAATCCAGATGGGAAAATTCCAGCACGCGGTTCGTGTAGGACAATTCGCCGGTGACGCTGTCCATGGACTGGCCGCGGACGGTGAAATTCGTCAGCGCCACGCACCCGGTCGCGCTGATGCCGTCGTAATCATACAGACGCCCGCACACACTCACGTCCAGACGCGCCGGCTCGGTGAACTGCACAATTCCAAAACCGCGCACGGCGTTGCTCGCCGTCAAAAACGGCCGGACGGCTGCGGGATCGAACGCGCCGCTGATATGCCAGCGGTAATCCTTCGTGGCGTCGTCCTCACTGCCGCTGATTTGCAGCCGCGTTCTGGATTGCGCGACCGCGACATCAGGCAGCCGCCAGACGAGGTTTGAATAGGAAAATTGCGCGCTGGCCGAGTCAATTTTCGCGCCGAACGCCGCGCCATTCGTGAAAGCCAGTTCGCCGTTCAATCGGATTGTCGGCTGCACTTCGCCGCGCCAGTCGGGCTGACGGTTCGTCCACGCGGGCAGGACCAGCGAGCCGCCGGCGCGCAACGACGGCGGCTGTGTCCACGAAAATTCCGCGAGCCGTTCGCGCGTCTTGTCCGTCAGCAACGCCGCGACCGCGTGGAGGTCGAAGCGCGCGACGTTGGTGAACGTGAATTCGCGCGTGGCGATGTTCAATTTCGCCCGCGCGTCCAGCGGGCCGCCGCCGACCCGGGCGGACAGATTGGTGAGCGCAAGTTCCGGCGCGCTCCAGAAACCGCCGCAGGAAATCGAATCCGCATCCAGCTTGTCGGATTTCAATTGAGCGAGCCGCGCCGTCCAGACCAGCCGATACGGCTGCAGGTTGGTCCACCACGACCAGGCGGAATCGAAGCCGGTCGTGACGTTGGTGGGCGCGGTCAGGCTCGCGGAGGCATCAAAGTTGCGCACAGTCAATCCCGGCGCCCACGCGCCCCGCTGCGCGGTAAGTTTTGTCATCGCCAGTTCCGGCGCGTGCCAGACGCCGTCGCATTCGACCGTGTCGGCGCTGGCCTTTCCCGCCCGCAGATCCGCAGCCCGCGCCGTCCACGAGAGCCGGAAGGGCTGCAAATTCGTCCAAAAACCCGACAACGCATTGACATTTGTTGGAGCATCAGCGGGCGCGGTGAGTCTGGCGACAAACTGGATGTTGCGCGCGCCGGCCCACGGCGTCTGGACGCCGGGCGCGTTGACAGTCAGATGGACGACGAAGGAATGGACGTCGCGCGCGTCACCGGCCACTGTCAGGCTCAATTGCGGCGTCCCGGTAAAATGTATTTTGCCGAGCGTGTCGGAAAAATTTTGCAGTTGCGCCCGGGTCGCCGCCGCGCCGCCGGTGTTGGCGCCGCGGAAAATCTCCCAATTGCGGATTTCCGGCGCGTGGGTGATGTCGCCGGACAGCGCAAGCTTTGCGCCCGCGAAGCCGGCATTGAAATTGTCAAGCGACCACGTGTCGTTCGCCTGGAAACGCAGTTCGGTCTGGATTCCGTCGAGCTTGAGGGAGTTCGTCGGCGAAAGCGGCAGGATGAATTTGCCCTTTTGCAAGGTGAAGCCGTCGAGCTGGAGCCGCCGATGCAGCGCGGCGCGGCAATTCAATTCCAGCCTGACTTCCTGCGCCGAAAGCGCGGGGCTGTCGGGCGCGGTGGAATGGCCCACGCGGACATTTTCCGCGATCAATCCCCGAAAGAGGCTGAAGCGCAGACGTGAAAATTCCAGTTCGACACCGTGTTCGCGCAGGGTTTCCACCAGCCGCCGCTGCAAAAAATCCGGCACGCCGACGCGGTCGAGCCAGACGAACGCGCAAACCAGCGCGACCGTCGCGACCATCGCGGCGCGGCGGGACCAGCGGAGCCACAGGCGGCATTTGCGCCAGAAACCGGGTTGCACATCACGCGACATTTGCGCAATGGTTGACAGGAAATTCAAAGCCTGCCAATCCTGAAATTCACAGAACCGGCGGCGATCGTGTCGGGGCCGCCCAACCCCGCCACAAGATGGATGCCCAAAATGGAACATTCGTTGCGCGAAAAGTGGTTCAACGAGTCCTTGGACAATGCCTGAAAAATGCGGAACTCATGGAGCGCTTCGAGTTTTTCCTTGCTGTCACCTTTTGGCTTTGGCGCGGCGGGTGTCAGCGGCTACGATGCGCGGCGATGTCTGACACCCAATTCATGTGCCTCGCCCTCCGGCTAGCCCGGCGCGGCTATGGCGCGACTTCGCCGAACCCGATGGTTGGCGCGGTGCTGGTGAAGGGCGGCAAAATCATCGGGCGCGGCTGGCATCGGCGCGCGGGCTTGCCGCACGCGGAAATCGAGGCTCTGTTGGACGCGCAAAAGCGCGGCTACTCTCCGCGCGGCGCGACGCTTTACGTCACGCTCGAACCGTGCTGCACGCACGGTCGCACGCCGCCCTGCACGGACGCCATCATCGCCGCCGGCATTAAACGTGTCGTCATCGGCGCGACCGATCCGAACCCGCAACACGCCGGCAAAGGTTTCAAGATTTTGCGGCGCGCGGGAATTGAAGTCACGGCGCTTGGGAGCGATGGCGTCCCGCCGGCGAGTTCTTCGATTCGCGCCAACGCAACACGCCGGCGAGACGCCGGCGCTCCCAGTATGGACGCGCTTGCCAGCAAATGCGCGAAATTGAACGAGGCCTTCAACCACTGGATTGTCCACCGCACGCCGTTTGTCACCGTCAAGGCCGCGATGACGCTGGATGGAAAAATCGCGACGGCCGGCGGCGAATCGAAATGGATCACCGGCGAAAAAGCCCGCGCGCACGGAATGAAATTGCGCCAGGGCAGCGATGCGGTTCTCGTCGGCATCAATACCATTCTTGCGGACGATCCATCGTTGACGGTGAGGACGAAGATGGAGGATGGAAGATGGAAAATGGTGAAACCAATCCGGCGCATTGTGCTGGATTCGCTGGCGCGGACGCCATTGACGGCAAAAGTGGTTACTGACGCACACGCGCCGCTGACGACAATTGTGGTCAGCGAACGCGCGCCGAAAAATCGCGTGGCAGCGCTGGCGAAGCGGGCGAATGTCATTGTTGCGCCAATTCAAGAGGTAGGGCGGGCAGTCCTCTGCCCGCCGCGGCGCGCACGGAGTGACGCGCCCTACCTGCAAATTGATCTTCGATGGCTCATGCGAAAGCTTGGCGCGGAAAACGTGACGAGCCTGCTGGTGGAAGGCGGCGGCAAGGTGAACGCGTCGTTTTTGCTCGGCGGATTTGCGCAGCGCGTGGCGTTTTTTTATGCGCCGAAAATTTTGGGCGGGCGTGACGCGCGCAAAGGCGTGGCAGGCGCAGGCGCGAAAAAATTAAGCGAGGTGATCCGGCTTCGTGAAGTCGAGTGGCGCAAGCTTGGCGAAGATTTGCTGCTGACGGCGCGGTTGGAGTCCAAGCTTTAGCTTGTTTTCCCAACAGCCATTGCGAAACTGAAGCAAGCTGAAGCTTGAACTCCAACTAAAATGTTCACAGGCATTGTCGAAGAAGCGGGCGTCATTGAGAAAATCACGCCGGCGATAAAATCCATTGACATGACGGTGCGCGCCGGCGTCTGCGGGCGCGGCGTGAAGGTGGGCGACAGCGTGGCGGTCAACGGCTGCTGCCTGACGGCGGTGAAAGTTGCGCCGCGCGGCAGATTCAGATTGATCCAGTTCGATTTGCTGCAGGAAAGCTGGCGGCGGACGAATTTCCAGTTTGCCAAACCGGGTTCGCTCGTGAATCTCGAACGCTCGCTGCGCGCGAACGGCGAGCTGGGGGGGCATTTCGTGACCGGTCACGTGGACGGACTCGGCAAAATCATCCGCTGGGAACGCGCGGGCAAGGACCACGTTCTCGACATTGCCGCGCCGGCGGACGTGATGCGCTACCTCGTATTCAAAGGTTCGATTGCCGTGGACGGCATCAGCCTGACGGTTGCCGGCGCGCGGAAGAAAAATTTCCGCATCTGGATTATCCCGCACACATTTGACGTGACGGCGTTGCGCGAGCGGAAGGTCGGCGACGCGGTGAATCTGGAGGCCGACCTGCTGGGCAAATACGTGGAAAAATTCCTGACCGGCCGTCGCCGGGCTTGAAGCCGCGACCGGCGCAGCCGGGGAAATCATGGTGCGCGCGAGAGGATTTGAACCTCCAATCCTTTCGGAACCAGATCCTAAGTCTGGCGCGTCTGCCGTTCCGCCACGCGCGCAACCTTTATTTACAAGCATTTATGAGATTTTTCAAAATGCCGCTTGACATTGCTACAGTATTTGCTACAGTATTTGCTACAGTGTTGCCGTATGAAACGCATAGCAACGCCGGGCAATAAAACTGGTTCAAGTTCAAGCTCACGCCGATACAGATACACCAAGGTTCTGGACAATCGCAAGCATCCAATTCGCGGTCTCTGGCGGCGAAATGGTTCTTTCGTGGCCCGCATTTCTGTTGAAAATGAAGCCGGGCGCAAGGATGTTCGCTGGGTGCCAGTGGCGGCAATGTCTGCCGCCGAAGCGCAAGAGGAATTTCGCAAACTGCTTGTCGAGCGCAGCGAGAACCGTCTGCGTCACATAGGACGCGCCCCCGCGTTTGGCGAGTTTTACGACCAGACCTATCTACCGATGCTCCAGGCGTCCGGCAAAAAGCCGGGCACGATCATTACTGAAAAGACGCATTACAAACGCTGGCAAAAGGCGCTGGGTCACCTGCGACTCGACAAAATCCGCCCCAGCCACATTCAAGACGCACTGAACAAACTGCGGGCCGTGCGCTCGCCTCGAACGTGCAACGTGGCGCTGGTTTGCCTGCGGCATGTCCTCAAGGCAGCCAAACGCGATGGCTATTTGAAAACGCTGCCGACGGAGGACATTTCTTGGCAGCGGACGGAACAGAAGTCGCGCCGTCTTTTCACCCGCGAAGACGTTGACCTGTTTTGCCAGGCCGCGCTGACCGCCACAAAGAACGGCGCGGAGTTCACCGATTACTTCCGGCTGTTGGCGCTGTGCGGTGCCCGCGAGCAGGAAACCATCAAGCTGCGGTGGGCTGACGTGGATTTCGAGCACAAGCTGCTCACCATCGGCGCGGACGCGGACACGAAAAACCGGGAAGCCCGGCGCGTGGACTTCAACGCCGAATTGGAAACCCATCTCAAAGCCATGCACACCCGCCGCGCGCCGGATTCAAAATGGCTGTTTCCCAGTCCGCAACGAGGCGACGAAGACAACCGCGCAAAGACCTTCCGGGAATCCCTGCTGCTGACACGGGCGGTGTCGGGCTGCATTTGCCAGGACTGCAAACGCATCCAGTTTGACAAAGAGACGCCGAAAACGTGTCCGCAATGCCAGAGCACACGACTTGAACACAAAGAGAAGGTGTTGCCCGATCACCTGCAAAAGTTTGGCTTCCATGATTGCCGGCACCATTTCATCAGCTATGCCGTGATGAGCGGAATTGACTTCATGACGATTGCCCGCTGGGTCGGCCACAAGGACGGCGGGATTCTCATCGGGAAGGTGTATGGGCACTTGAGCAACGAACACGCGCAGTTGCAAGCGGCACGGATGAATTTTGGCCCGGCTATTGTGACGATGCCACAGGTAGCGACCGTGTGAGGTAAGGAGTCCGTTTTTTTCGTTACAGGTTCCGGTCACTCGCACTTGGCGCGGGTAGGTCTGCGGATGTCTAACCGACTTGCGTATTCTCGGTCGCATGAATGCCGCACGCTATTTTCAGCGCCGGGAAGATTATCAGCCGCCAGAAACGTCGGCGGACAGCCCGTTCCGGCGGTTCACGGTCTCCTGCCTCAAATGCGGCAGTTTTAAGCTGCGAGTGATCGGCGAATTTGATTCAGATGCGGGCGAGTTGAAGATTTTCCTTTTCTGCCCGTCCTGCCGTGAGCGTGAACAACTGCC
This sequence comes from Verrucomicrobiota bacterium, assembly GCA_049519195.1. Lineage (GTDB taxonomy): Bacteria > Verrucomicrobiota > Verrucomicrobiia > Limisphaerales > UBA11358 > UBA11358. Next base: position 622 of record JBEKRA010000066.1, on the reverse strand, counting down.
TGTGCGCTAAAATAATTCCGGCTGTTTCTGGATTTGTTCTAGCGGGGCGCGATCGGGCGCGGCCAGCACTTGCTGCCAGCTTTCACCCAGCCACAAATCGCACTGTTCCGGTTTCAAGATGAACGGCATCCGGTGATGGAACTTCGCCACGGACTCATTGGGCGACGTGGTGAGCATGGTGTATTTCTCCACGCCGGATTCCGCGCGCCACAACCCGGCAAGGCAGAATTGCTGGCCGCCGGGTTGCCGGAACAAAACGCCCTTCTCATAAAATCCATCGGCGAGCAGCAGGCAGCGATTGTCCAGATGCAGCTGGAAGGTTTTCAACATGGTCAGCGTTTCGCACTTGGCATTGATGAACGGGCTTTTGTCCCACGGCACTGACCAGCCCCAGCGCATTTCGCGGCAGGCGAAGCCCTCGTATTCCGGCACGATGATTGGGCCGAGGTCGGTGGGACGGATATTGGCGCGCGGCACCGCGCCATAGACCAGAATCTTGTCATGCAATCGCAGCTTGGCCTCGTCTTTGTTGTAAGTGTAGCGGGAACACATGGCGGCAAGCTAGGCTGGGGATGTCATCGCGTCAATTATCGTGTCTGCCATGCGGGGGTGGGCGGGGGTT
>JBEKRA010000065.1:0-9141 GCA_049519195.1 Verrucomicrobiota bacterium | reverse complement strand
CGCTTGCGGAAGTGCCCGCCGTTTCCGCAGATTTGGCCGGGCTTTGGACGAAGCTGGTTGAAGCCGTCAGCCGCGTCAGCCCGTTCATTCGGACTTATTTGCTGGAAGCCAGTCCTGTTTCCTTCGATAAAAACATTTTGGTCATCGGCTTTGATCCTGAATTTGCGGATCATCTCGCCCTGATTGACAATCCGCGCAACCACACCCTGCTGCAAACCAAGCTCGCGGAGATTGGCCATCCCAACGCGCAGATCAAATTCATCAAGGAGGAACTTCCGGCGGACCGTGTCCGGGTAATTTCCCCGGCGCCAGCCGCGGTGTCGGCGAATGCACCACCGGCGGCGCCAAGCAGGGAAAAATCCGCGCCGGCCGCTTTCAACAAAAACGATTTCAAAAACGACCCGCTCATCCAAAAGGCGCTCGAAATTTTCAAAGGCCAGATTGTCGAAGTCCGCGCCTGACCGTAGATCTCAAATTTCAAATCTCAAATTCAAATATGTCCAGCATTGGAAAACTCATGAAACAGGCTGCGCGCATGCAGCAGCAAATGGAACAGGTGCAGGCGCAGCTCGCCGCGCGAACCGTGGAAGCCACCAGCGGCGGCGGGGCAGTCAAGGCCGTTGCCAAATGCGACGGCACGCTGGCCTCCATCAAGATAGACCCGCAGGCGCTCAACCCCGCAGACGCACAATTGGTCGAGGACATGATTGTGACCGCCGCAAACCAGGCGCTTGGACAGGCGAAGGAAATCGCCAACGCCGAAATGGGCAAGGTCACGGCGGGTTTGAATTTGCCGGGGTTTGGGTGAGATCAAATTCCTCCTCGTCCTCGTCGTCGTCCTCGTAATCGAAATTCGAGGAGGAGGACGAGAACGAGGACGAGAACGAAAATGGCTTTGCTTCCAGAATCAATCGTCAACCTGATCGCCGCATTGAACAAGCTGCCCGGCGTCGGGCCGCGTTCCGCCGAACGCATCGCCTTGCATCTTGTCCAGTCGGACAGCGCCGCCGTCAAGCAGCTGGCTGATGCCATTCTGCTCGCCAGGGAAAAAATCCGGTTCTGCACAATCTGTGGCGCGCTCACCGAAAAATCTCCCTGTCCGATTTGCGACGACTCGCGCCGGGACGCCTCGCTTGTCTGCGTGGTCGAACGCGCCGTGGACATTTTGAGCATCGAGAAGTCAAATGCCTTTCGTGGCAAGTTTCACGTCCTCGGCGGCCGGATTTCGCCGCTCGACGGCGTGGAACCGGAGGATTTGCGCATCGCGGAGCTTGAAAAGCGCCTCGCGCACGAACCCATCCGTGAAATCGTCATCGCACTCGCCACGGACGTGGAAGGGGACGCCACCAGCGCGTATCTCGCGAAGCGCCTGGCGCGGAAAGACCTGAAAATATCCCGCATCGGCTTCGGTCTGCCCGCCGGCAGCGGGCTGGAATTTGCCGATGAACTCACCTTGAGCCGCGCCCTCGAAAGCCGCAGGGAGATGAATCAATGACGAATGACGAATTTCAAATGGCCGCGCCGGGAACCGGGAGTGTGAAGCTAATCATTTTCACCATTCGTCATTCGTAATTTGTCATTTGATGAAATCTCCCGTTGTCGTCTTCGATCTCGGCAAGGTGCTGGTGGACTTCGATTATTCGATTGCCGCCCGCAAGGTGGCCGCCCGCAGCAAAATATCGCTGCTCAATCTCGCTGTCTTCTTGAGTTCCTCGCCGCTGCTCATTCAATACGAAAAAGGCGTGGTCAATCGCCGGCAATTCTTTGAGCAAATACGCGACGCCATCGGCTTTCAGGGCGGCCTCGCGGAATTCGCCGGCTATTTTGCGGACATCTTCACCGAGATTCCACAAATGACAGCGCTGCACACGGATCTGCGCGAACGCGAATTCAAAACCTACATCTTCTCAAACACCAATGACCTCGCCATTGAGCACATTGAGCGGAATTTCCCGTTTTTCAAAAACTTTGACGGCTACATTTACTCCTGCGAGGTTGGCGCGATGAAGCCCGATGCAAAAATCTACGCGGCGATGGAGAAACTGTGCGGCCGCAGCGGCGCGGACATCATTTATCTGGACGACCGTTTGGAAAATGTGCAGGCCGGCATTGCGCGCGGCTGGAAGGCTTTCGTCCACGAAACGCCGGAGAAAACGCTCACAGTTTTTGAAAAACTCAAATTGGTGTAGCAGCCGACGTGGGGCGGCTCCGATTTTGGTGGGGCGAGGCTCCTGACGAGCCGTCTGTAAAACTCCAATTCGGCTCGCGAGGACGCTCGCCCCACCGAAGCCATCATTGACGCGGCTTGAATTTCTTCAAACCGACCTCGTGTGCGATGTCATCCAACTCCTCGTGGCTGACTTCTTCGAGCTGCTTGCCGCGCGACTTGAGCTGCTCGTTGATCTTGATGGCTTTCTCGGTCATTTGCTCGTGTGTTTCCTGCGTGCCGCCCACGAGCGCGAAGTTCTCGCCCGTCGTGAGCCGCTTGTGGCCGTCGGAATCCAATCCGACGCCGAGCATGATTGCCTTGCGTTTCTTTTTGCCGCCGGAACTTGACATCAAACCAGCCTAAAGCCCGCCTCAAGCATGGTCAAGACGGAGAGTTTCAAACCATGCCACCCGCCCAGCGATGGCAGGCTTTGCTTGGATGATTGGGCGAACAATACCGCGGTTAAATGCAACGAACAATGCGACTCATCCCTTGGATTAATTAATAGTTGTTTGCATGGCGCACTGGCCGTTTCACTTTCAATATGGCGGCTTCCCGGCTTTTTGCGGTTCATCTCCGAGGAGATTGCGCGCCAGGAATTCCGCGCGACGGTGTTTGCCGTAGGATGTTTCCGCCGCGCCGTGATCGGAGCCGGTGATGACGAGCATTTCGAAATCCTTGTTCGCTTTTTCCAGTGCATTGACGACCTGCATCGTCGAGGCCGGGTCCACGTTGTGATCCAGTTCGCCGACGATGAGCAGCAGCTTGCCCCGCAACTTGGAGGCGTCGGCGACGTTTGAACTGCGCGCATAACTGTCATCCACCGGCCAGCCCATCCACTGCTCGTTCCACCAGATTTTGTCCATGCGATTGTCGTGGCAGCCGCAATCAGCCACGGCCACCTTGTAAAAGTCGTTGTGGTCGAGCAGGGCGCGCATCGCGTTCTGTCCGCCCGCCGAACCGCCGTAAATACCGACGCGCGACAAATCCATTTCCGGATGCTTCGCCGCCGCGGCCTTGATCCACAAGATGCGGTCTGGAAAACCGGCGTCGGCGAGATTTTTCCAGCAGACATCCTGGAATTTTTTCGAGCGGTTGGAAGTCCCCATGCCGTCAATTTGCACGACGATAAAGCCGGGTTCCGCGACTTCCTGCGAACTGAAAAACGGCGCGAATGCCTTCGGCACAAAGGAATCCTGCGGCCCGGCGTAGATGTTTTCGACGACGGGATATTTTTTCTTCGGGCTGAAATTTGCCGGGCGGAAAATCACGCCGTAAATGTCCGTCACGCCGTCGCGGCCTTTGGCGACGAACCGTTCCGGCGTCTGCCAGCCGGTTTTGACCAACTGGCGGATGTCGGCGCGTTCCAGTTCGCGGATCAATTTTCCGTCGCTGCCGCGGCGCAGTTCCGTCACCGGCGGCGCGTCCACGCGTGACCAGGTGTCCACGAAAAATTTCCGGTCTGGCGAGAAATCCGCCTGATGCGTGCCGTCGCCTTCGGTCAGGACCGTCAGGCCGGTGCCGTCAAAATTCACGCGGCAATAATGTATGTAATACGGGTCCTGTCCGGGCCGGATGCCGCCGGCGCGAAACCAGATTTGCCGGTTCGTTTCGTCCACAAAATCCACGCCGCGCACGACCCATTCGCCCCTGGTAATCTGATTTTTCACCGCGCCGGTTGCCGCGTCATACAGATAAAGATGATTCCAGCCGTCGCGTTCGCTCATCCATATGATTTCGCGCGTCGCATCGTCGTAATGGGAAAATTCCTTGCCGCTGTAATCAATGAACGTCTTGCTCCGCTCGTCCACGATGGCGCGGGCTTCACCCGTCTGCGCGTCTGCGGAAACGATGCGCAGCACCTGGTGGCCGCGCTGGTTGAAAAGAAAAGTGAACCGGCTGGAGTCCGGCCACCAGCGAAGCTCGTCAATACTCCACGCGTTTGTGAACAAATCATCCGGGACGGAAATCTGCCGTCTGGCGGCGACATCAAACAGTCGCGGGCGCGGCGCCGGAATTTTGTCGCCTGGCTTGTTGTAATCATAGGAAAGCAATTTCGGCTGGAGCTGGTCTATGGGCGAGGATTCGACCAGATAAACTTTGTGCTCCTCGCCCTTGATGGTCTGCATCACGACGAGCTTTTTGGAATCCGGCGACCAGTGGAAATCTCCGTCGAAAAAATCCCCGGCAGTGCCGTTGGTGCTCAAGCTGGATTCGCTTCCGCCTTGCGTGTCGCGGATGAAAACATTGTTGTCGCGGATGAACGCCGTCCAGTTGCCGTCCGGCGAAGTCGCGCCATCGTGCTGGCGGTCGCGCCGGAAATGGCGGACAGTTTCACGCTCGACCGGTTCCGCGCCGCCGATGATGGCATCGCCGCCGTTTTCCACCGCCTCGAAAACCGCCACTTGTTGGCCGTTGCCGGTCGTCACAAGCCAGACATGCCCGGCGTAGGTGTTTTGTTCGCGTTCGCCGCCGGCGTGAATGATGCCGTAAGCCTGCCGGTCGCCCGCCGGGTCAATCCAGAACAGTTTCACGTCGTTCGTGGTGCTGTTGATGAAATTCAAACTGGTTTCGGCGCCGGTGCGCAGGCTCGGATGCGGGGCCGGCAAACGGCGCGCGGAGGATTCGCCGGCGAGCGCGTTGGTTTCCGGCGCCAGCGAATAATTTTCGAGGTCGCAACGCCAGTTTTTTCCGCCGGTGGCGAAGCGTAGAATGTTCGTGCCGGAAAAATCCAGATCATTCAAATGCAAATCGTCAGCGCGCATTTGCTGGCCGGTGGTTTTGGCGAGCGCGCGCGCCAGCCGGTCATGGTCGAACGCGGGTTGCCGCGCGCCGGTCCCGGCGTCCACGAGGATGAACTCATGGGTTTGCGCGCCGGTTTGGACGCGATACCAGAAGCGATGGTTGTCCGCGAGCCAGTGCGGCTTGATTTCGGCGCGATAGACCAGGTTCGCCGTGCGTTGCCGCAGGGAAAATGCGCGGTCGTAATCGGCTGGAAAACTTTCAGCGGCGGCGGGAACGTGAAGAACACCAAAAAGCAGAATTCCGGCGAGACCGGCTGGATAACATTTGGGAAACTGGATGTGGCAGCGCTTCATGGCGCGGGAAAGTAGCAGCGGCGATTTCGGGCGGCAATTACGTTCCCTTGCCGCGATCCAGTCAAAGGCTGGCTGATTTTTGAAATGCCGATGGTTAATAAATGGATTTGCATGTAGAATTATTTTGAAGCCGTGAATTCACGAACTGTTTTTCCGATTGTCATGGTCGTGATGTTCGCAGTCGCGACCGCCGGGACTGCGCAGACTCTGACCATTACCAACGGCGTCCAGATTTACGCTTCGCTCACGAATACAACCGTGACGATGAGTAACCGCTGCGAATTGCGCGTCACCGCCGCGAACAATCCGATTCCGGGCTGCACCATCAATCTGAATTCCATTGACGCTTGGCTGTTTTTGACCGGCGTGAAACCGTCCATGGTTGCGTCCACTTATCTTGGCCAGATCAAAATCAACAACGCCGCCGCAGTGGCCGACAGCAACTGCCGCGTGGTGCAATACGGGCAGAATGGCGCGGTGGTGATTCCGCAAGGTTCGACTTTTCAGCCGCTGACCGTTTACACCGGCGCGGAATTCACCGGCACGGCGACATCATACAGCCAATGGACTTATTACTCCGGCACCGGCATCACCAACATCAGTTCCTTCAAACTGAAACGCGGCTACCAGGCGGTTTTGGCGCAATCGGCAAACGGCGCGAATTACAGCAAATGCTACATCGCGCAGGACGGCGATTTGGAAGTTGGCGTGCTGCCAGCGACGTTGGACAAACAGGTGCAGTTTATTTACGTCACGCCGTGGCGCTGGACGAGCAAGAAAGGCTTGGCTGGCAATCCGCCTCTTTCCTGGCTCAACGTGAACTGGTGGTATGACTGGAACATTGATCAAAGCTCCTCGCGCGATTTGGAATACGTCGCCATCCGGCAGCAACCCAATTGGCCCGGCTTGAGCCAGAACTGGCAGTCACTTGGCATCAACGCCGTGCTCGGATATAACGAACCTGATAATTCAAGTCAGGACGCCTGGAAAAATCTCACACCTCAAGGTTCGGTGACGAACGCCGTGGCGCGTTTGCCTGATCAGCTTGCCACCGGCCTGCGCGTCGGCTCGCCTGCCGCGACCGACGCCGGCCGCTCCGGCTGGCTCTATCCTTTCGTCCAGCAAGCCGACGCCGCCGGCTACCGTGTGGATTTCGTCGCCATTCATTATTACTGGGCTTGGAATCCCACGGATCCGACCGGAGCGGCAAACCAGATGTATAATTTCCTGCTCGACATCTGGAACAACACGCACCGGCCCATCTGGATTACGGAATGGAACAACGGCGCGAGCTGGACGGACAACAATCCGTATGCCGTGCCGACTTACGCCCAGCAGCAGGCGTGCATTTCTGCGATGCTGAACATGCTGGAATCCACGCCGTTCGTGGAACGCTACGCGCTTTACAATTGGGTCGAAGACAACCGCTCCCTTGTGACCAGCAGCAACACCGTGACGCCCGCGGGCACAACCTATTCCAACCTCGTTTCCACCCTCTCGTATTCGCAGGCCATGCCGGACAACGGCACGCGCGGGATTGCGGAATTTCTCTTTGCCACGAACACCTGGGACAACTCCGGCTATTGCAACAATGGCATGGCCGTGGGCGCGCCGAATTACACCACCGGACACATTAGCCAGGCGCATTCAATTGTCTTGGATGGCGCGAACAGCTACGTTCAGCTTCCCGTGAATATCGCCGAAGGCGGCGCGTTCACGTTTGCCGCTTGGGTTTATTGGAACGGCGGCAATGCCTGGCAGCGCATTTTCGATTTCGGCAACGACACGTCACATTATCTTTTTCTCACGCCGAGTTCCGGCAGCACCACGCTGCGTTTCGCCATCAACAACGGCAGCGGCGAGCAAACCGTCGAACGCTCCGGCGCGCTGGCCTCCGGCTCCTGGCAGCATGTCGCGGTCACGCTCAACGGCAGCACGGCGGTTCTTTACGTCAATGGCACATCCGTCGCCACCAACAACAGCGTCACGATTGCGCCGTCGGCATTCAGTCCGATTAAAAATTATCTTGGCAAAAGCCAGTTTCCCGACCCGCTGTTCAGCGGCAAATTGGACGAAGTGGAAATCGCCGATTTCACCATGACGCCCGCCCAAATTTCGGCGCTCTACAACGGCGCGCAGTTCATCAGCGGCGTGTGGACGAACAACGCCAGCGGCAATTGGAGCACGAGCAATAATTGGAGCGGCGGCGCGGTTGCCAATGGCATGAGCCGCGTCGCCGATTTCAGCACTTTCAACGTCACCGTCAATCCGACTGTGACGCTCGACAGCGACCGCACCATCGGCGGATTGCGATTCGGCGATTTGTCCGGCTCGCAGAATTGGTTTCTCGCGGGAGCCAACACGTTGACGCTCGACGGCGGTGGCGGGAACACGCCGGCGATTGCCGTGAACCAAAATACCACGACGATTTCCACGCCAATGTCCGGCAGTTATGGTTTCACCAAAACCGGCGGCGGCATACTGACGTTGAATGGCACGAACAACATGGGCGGCGGCTTGACCGTCAACGCCGGCGCCGTGAACATTTCCGGCGGCGTCACCGCTTTTGGCGGCGGCACCTCCATCGTGGGTTACCTCACTGGCAGCGGTAATCTCACCATGACCGGCGGCAGTCTCGCGATGGCTGGCGAACTCCGCGTGGGCGGCTCGGACCAAAACGGCTCGCAATACGCCGCCACCGGCGCAGTCACCGTGGCCAATGCGACTATGTCGGTCGGCTCGCTCACCGTGGCGCGCGGGAACTACCTGGACAATTCCATTTCCGGCACGGTCACGTTGAACAGCGGCGGCACGCTCATCTCGACAAACGACGCAATTCTCCAGTTCGCCGGCGCTGGACGCGGCAAACTGGCGCTCAACGGCGGCAATTTCATCGTCGGCCCGACGGCCGCGAAATGGTTGATGGTCGGCTACTACGATTCTGGCGCGGGCGAGTTGGACATCACGAATGGAAATCTTTTTCTCGACAACGGAACGTCGCTCAAATTGTGCCGCAGCGGCAACACCGGCGGCAATGTGGTAAATCAGGTTGGCGGCAACGTCACGTTTTACAGCGACGCGGGCGTGACGGTTGGCGGCGGCGGCAATCTTGATTTGAACTATGCCGGTGTGGCCACGAGCACCAATACCTACAATCTAAACAGAGGCACGTTGACTGTTCCAATCATCACAGCCTCGTCCGGCAGTGGCGCGAGCCTGTTCAATTTCAACGGCGGCACTCTGAAAGCCGCCGCCAGCAGCACGACGTTCATGCAGGGCTTGACGCGCGCCAACGTCCGCAATTTAGGCGCGAAAATAGACACCAGCGGACTCAACGTGACCATCGGCCAGGCGCTGCAACATTCCGCCATCAGTGGCGATGGCGCGACCGACGGCGGTTTGACGAAGAATGGCGCCGGCACTCTGACATTGAGCAACACCAACACCTACACCGGCAGCACCATCATCAATGCCGGAACGCTCGCTTTGGGCAGCGCTGGTTCCATCGCCAATTCAAGGAGCATTTCCGTCGCCGGCGGTGCGGTGTTCGATGTGTCGGCGGTCACCGGCGGTTTTGCGCTTGGCGCGGCGCAGACTCTTTCGGGCAGCGGTTCCGTGAACGGCGCGGTCGCCATCAACGGCACGATTGCGCCCGGCATATCCGGTGGCGCGGCCGGCACCCTGACGATGAGCAACTCGCCCGTGCTGAATGGCGTGACGCTGATGAAGGTCAACCGCAACAACGGCGTGCCGCTGAACGACCAAATCTTCCTGTCGTCGAGCGGAATAACCTACGGCGGCACATTGACCCTGAACAATGTTGGCGCGCCGCTC
>JBEKRA010000064.1:0-9173 GCA_049519195.1 Verrucomicrobiota bacterium | reverse complement strand
CCTCACCGCCGGCAACCAGATTGAACCGCTAGTCAATGGCGACGCCGCCTTCCCCGCCATGCTCGCCGCCATCGAATCGGCAAAAAAATCCGTCACGCTCTGCACCTACATTTTCGACAACGACGCCAGCGGCAGGCAATTTGCCGCCGCGCTCGCCCGCGCCGTGGCCCGTGGCGTCGCAGTCCGCGTTCTGATTGACGCCGCCGGCGCGCGCTACTCGTGGCCGCCCATCACCTGGAAATTGCGGCACGCAAAAATCCCGTTCGTCAAATTCCTGCCCGCCTCCCTGCTCACGCCCTGGCGCGCCGCCACCATCAATCTCCGCAACCACCGCAAATCGCTCATCGTGGATGGAACCATCGCCTTCACCGGCGGCATCAATCTCCGCCACGGCAACGTCCTCGCCAGCCGGCCCAAAAAGCCCGTGCAGGATTTGCAGTTCCAAGTCGCCGGCCCGGTCGTCGCACAGTTGCAGGAAGCTTTCGCGAACGACTGGGCGTTCGCCACCGGCGAAGTGCTGGACGGCGGCTTGTGGTTCCCCGGACTCAAGGCGTCCGGCAATGTCATCGCTCGCGTCGTCACGGACGGCCCGGACGGAGATTTTGAAAAGTGGCGCTGGACGCTCCTCGCGGCCCTGGCCGAGGCGCAATCCTCCATTCAAATCCTCACGCCGTATTTCCTGCCCGACGTGGCCTTGATTGCCGCGCTCAACCTCGCCGCGTTGCGCGGCGTCCGCGTGGACATCCTTCTCCCCGCCAAAAACAATCTGCCGTTCGTCCATTGGGCGTCGCGCGCGATGTGGTGGCAGGTGCTCGAACGCGGCTGCCGCGTCTGGCTCACGCCGCCGCCGTTCGACCACTCCAAGCTGATGGTTGTGGACGGCCATTGGGTCTCGTTCGGCTCGGCCAACTGGGACGCCAGAAGCTTGCGGCTCAATTTTGAATTGAACGTCGAGTGCTACGGACGCGATTTCGCGCGGGAAGTGGAAAAGGTCATCGCGAAAAAACTTCGCGGCGCGCACGAAGTGACCCTGGCCGAAGTGGACAAACGTCCCCTGCCAGTCAAATTGCTCGACGCCACCGCGCGCTTGTTCTCGCCATTTTTATGACAACTTTGTTTCAATTGGTAGGGCGGCGCTGCCGCGCCGCCGGCATCTTAAAATGGATCGCGCAGCAGCGCCGCCTTACCGTCTGATTTATGAAAACATTCGACAGCCTCACCGAACAGGAAGTCCTCGCGCTCGCCATCTCTCTGGAGGAACAGGACGCCCGCATTTACGAGGATTTTGCCGCCGGCCTTCAGGAAAATTATCCCGAACAGGCCGTCAAATTCCGCACCATGCGCCGCGAGGAGGACGGCCACCGCCACCGCCTCCTTGAACTTTACAAGTCGCGCTTTGGCGACCACGTCCCGCTCATCCGGCGACAGGACGTGCGCGGCTTCGTGGACCGCAAACCCGTCTGGCTCATCCGGCCGCTCGGCCTGAAGACCGTCCAAAAGGCCGCCGAAAGCATGGAAGTGGAAACGCGCCGCTTTTACGAGGCCGCGGCCCGCCGCACCACCGACACCGGCATCCGCCAGCTCCTCGGCGACCTCGCCGAAGAGGAACGCAAACACGCCCGCACAGCCGATGAAATCACCCTGACCAAACTCAACGAGTCGGAATCCGCCCAGCAGAAGCGGCTGTTTGTCCTGCAAGTCATCCAGCCCGGACTTGCCGGCCTCATGGACGGTTCCGTCTCCACGCTCGCGCCGTTGTTTTGCGCCGCGTTCGCCACGCACAGCAGTTCGGCCACATTCCTCGTCGGACTGGCCGCCGCCGTGGGCGCGGGCATCAGCATGGGATTTGCCGAGGCTCTTTCCGACGACGGCAGCCTCACCGGACGCGGCCATCCGTGGGCGCGCGGCTTCGTCTGCGGTGCCATGACCACGCTGGGCGGCCTCGGCCACACGCTTCCTTATTTGATCCCGAACATCAAAACCGCCACGGGCATCGCCGTGGTGGTGGTGCTGGTGGAACTTGGAGTCATCTCCTGGGTGCGGCATAAATACATGGACTCGCCGCTCGTGTCCGCCATCTTGCAAGTCGCCCTCGGCGGCGCGCTCGTCTTTCTGGCCGGAATTTTAATCGGCATTTCGTGAAGAAAATTTCCGCCGGCCAACCATCCGCGAATTGCGCGAATTTGCGCGAATAGAAAACAAATTCGTGTCAATTCGCCCAATTCGCGGATAAATCAATAAACCAGCACCAGCACCGTCGCGTCCCGCGCCGACTTCACCACGTCCTCAAACTTCCGGTCAGCCGTGACCGGCGCTTTGAGCTTGGCCGAAACCGCCGGCACGGATTCGAGGAATGGGAGGGACGCCGTGTCGGCGTCCCCAAAATTGGGGACGGCAACATGCCGTCCCTCCCAACTCTTGACCGCGTAATTCACAGTTGGAGTTCACGCTTCAGCGTGTCCCCCGCCGCCCGGACAAGCTAAAGCTTGAACTCCAACATTGCCCCGCTCATCCACCAGCGCCCCGCCCGAATTGCCCGGCTGCACCGGCACGCTGATTTGAAAATACTGCGGGTCATCCCCCGCGCCGGACAGCGACGCGATTTCCCCCTTGGCCAGCCTCTTGAGTTGAGAGGCTTTTCTTTTGCCATTAAGGGATCATATGGGCTAGCCTGCCAGCCGATCTGGATGGAAACCAGCGCCAAATTTAAGGATGGTCAGATTCCATCACTCAATGGGTGGCGGGCTGTAGCCATTTTATTGGTGATTTTAGATCATGCAGTTTACACAGCGGGATTTCCCGCAGACCGCATTCCAGCGTGGGGTTGGGTTTTGCTTCAACAAGGCGATTTGGGGGTAAGAATCTTTTTTGTTTTGAGTGGTTTCTTAATTACTCACTTGCTATTAAAGGAAGCCGAACAGCGGGATTCTGTTTCGTTCAAAAGATTTTACATCCGGCGTTGCCTGCGCATTTTGCCTGTTTATGTTACCTATTTAAGCGTTCTTGCACTTCTGCTCAAAATAGGGGTGTATTCAGGCGAAAGTAATTCTTCATGGCTTGGCGCGCTTACCTTTACACGCAATATGGTCGGCCCGGTAAACAGTTTTACAGGCCATTTTTGGAGTTTGGCCGTGGAAGAACAGTTTTATTTGGCATGGCCGCTTTGCCTTATAATCTTTGCACTCTGGCGCCGCCCACGCCTGGCATATTCGCTTATTTTGATTCCGGTATTTTTGTGCCCGTTGGTGAGAACGAGTGGCATGACCATTGAAAACAATGGGGAATTCTACGGGCGGGTCTTTGGGGGCAATTCAATACTGGTCTATGCGGATTCTTTGGCGATAGGATGCCTCGGCGCATTTTTGCTCCGGCGCGTTTTTCTTAGATTGACATCGGTAGCCTCTTCCTTCGTGCTGGCTGCGGCCCTGGCCATCATCGCGTCCGGCGCTGTCTTGGGCCTTGTGAGCGGTATACCAAACTTTGTTTTGGCGTTTATCCCTAGTGTCCAAGCGGTTGCCATCCTGATTGCGATGTGGATCTCGACTCAACACCAAAACAATATCATTTTTCGTGTCTTAAACTGGCCCCCCGTAAACTTGTTGGGAATTCTCTCCTATTCACTTTATATCTGGCACGTTCTGTTTTTGTCCAACTTTACTGGATCGACGCTGCGTGCCATTCTTTATGACTGGCGAACCTGGTGGCTATTATCAATTGCAACGGCAGCACTTTCCTATTATTGCATCGAACGTCCGGTGCTTCGCCTCAAGAGAAGATTGCACACATAATTGTTACAAATCGTTGTATGCGTTGCCCGTCAAAGGCGGTCGAAGCATTGTTAAAGTAAAAATTTCATTCCAAAATGAATACAGGAAAAGAATTCCCGTCCGCCTGCATCTGATTTCCGTCATCGCCAAGCTTCGTGCGCCGAGCCGGCGCGACCCGTTGCCCCTGCGGAATTCGGAATGGGGAGCACAGCCGCCCCGGCTGTCGTGTTCGACGCCCTCGTCGAACACATCCCCCGTGTTTCCAGCGAGGGCGCTGGAAACTGCGCCCGTGGCGGGCGCGCTCCCCCCAATCGTCCATCCCAAAATGAATTCGGGAAAAGAGTCCGTTGCCAATGCGGAATGCGGAGTGCGGAGCACACTGCAAATGACCGGCCAATTGGGGACGGGCTGGAGCACGAATACAACCGCCACGCTGGCGACCAATGTTTCCGGCCTTTCGTATTGTTTCACAGCCACGAACGATGTCGCCGCCAGGTTCTGCCGAATCCAGACTGCCCCGTGACCAGACCGATTCAACATTGCGGTGGAGACACAGGCTTGCCATGCAAAAACGCGGCCTTGAACAACATGTTCATCTCAAGTGAACGCCGAATAAACTTGCCGCGCACTTTTGCCCGAGCAAAATAAACGCCGGTGGAACGGAACGGCCAGTTCAAAAAGCCATTTGTTCTCAATGTAATGGGCCCGTAGCTCAGCGGTTAGAGCAGGCGACTCATAATCGCTTGGTCCTCGGTTCAAATCCGAGCGGGCCCACACTTTTCATTGATGGGTCCGTGATAAAAATCCGCATCGGATCGTCAGACATTCCGCGCCGCCGGAACGCGGAGCCAGCACACGGGCATCGTCCACCGTCCCCTTGAAAATCCGCGCACCGGGATTGGCCGGACAGTCAATCAAATCACCTGGATCGTGATTGCCAAATCCTCTCCCCGGTGGAGAGGACAATTTTGTCACCTGCTTTGCAAAGTCACGCTGGCGGATTCCAGGCCGGGAGATGTGGCTTTCAAAGTGACGCCGCCGGGGGTCGTAGTCGTTTGCAAAATCGCCAGCCCGCGGCCTTGAAAGGCGCGATGCGTGTCGCCCCTGCAATTTTCACTGTTGTTCAAGTCGCCGTTCCCGATGCCGATGATGCCGGCAGGCCCGGTCATTTCAAATTTCACTTCCGGTTCCGCAGCCGGGACGCGCACGCCTGCCGCGTCCAAAATCCTGAATTCAACGTGGCAGACATCCTTGCCGTCGGCGCGCAATTGCGTCACGTCGGGCAGCAGTTCAATCCGGCTGGGCGGGCCGGCGGTTTTCAAGGCAAAATCGCAAACGTCCCGTCCGTTCGCGCGCCCAACGGCCTTCAGCGTTCCCGGCTCGAAAGGAACCTGCCATCTCAATGCGCCGTTGACGGCTTCGGTAAGTTTTTTGGTTCCGATGATTTTGCCGTTCAGCGTCAGGGTGACTTCGGGGCAATTGGCGAAACAAAGCACAGTCGCGGTCGAATTCGACGGCCAGTTCCAGCTTTCCGCGGCCACGATGCCGAGCCGTTCGCTGTTTCCGGTGGAGACGCAAAGATAAACCATCGGCTTGTCGCTCCAGAGACTTTGCCGGAACCAGCCGAGCGGCTTTTTGAAACCGCAAAGGTCGAGCAAACCCCAGTCGCTCGCGCGATTCGGCCAGACGTTCGCCTCGCCCAGATAATCAATTCCAGTCCAGAGAAACTGGCCGGGAATGAAATTGTTCGTTTGCACCGCGCGCCACGCGGCGTAATGGTGGCTGGTTTCGCTGCCGTAAATGATCCGCTTCGGAAATTTTTCATGGTCGTCGGCGTAACGCGATTCCTGGTAATTGTAGCCGGCGGCGTCGAACAATTCCGGAAGGCCGACGGCGCCCGACATTTGGATGTTCGCCAGCGCCGCCGTGACGGGGCGCGTGCGGTCCAGGGATTTCACCGCGGCAATCAGCGGACGGGCGCATTCCAACAGGTCTTTGGCCGGCGGATTTTCGGGATGATAATCCTTGCCCAGCACCGGATCCGAAAACGGATCGTTGGCGTAATCAACTTCGTTTCCGACGCTCCATAGAATGATGCAGGGATGATTGCGGTCGCGGCGGACCATGTCCCGAATGTCCGTGACCGACCATTGCGCGAACATTTCGCCGTAGCCGAAATGGCCGGGCACGCCGTCATTCCAGCCGGTCACCCACTTGTTTTTTCCCGGCGTGAATTCGTCAAACGCCTCGTCCATGACCACAAAGCCGAGCCGGTCGCAAAGATCCAAAAGCTCCGGGTCGGGCGGATTGTGGCTGGTGCGGATGGCGTTGACGCCGATTTCCTTCAACAGGCGCAAACGCCGTTCGAGGACTTTTTTCGGGACGGCGGCGCCGAGCGAACCGGCGTCGTGATGGATGCAGACGCCCTTGAGCTTGGTCGAAACGCCGTTGAGAAAAAATCCCTTGTCCGCGTCAAAGGCCGCGGTGCGGATTCCAAACGGCGTCTCCGTTTCGTCCACGACGGCCCCGCTGGATTTGACGCGGCTTATCAAGGTGTAAAGCGACGGCGAATCGGGCGACCACAATTCCGGCCGCAAAATTGTCATTTTCTGAACCAGCGTTTGGGCGGAATTGTCCGCCGCCGATTTTGAAGTGGTCAGGCTCGCCACAATTTCGCCGCCGGGAGCAACGATGTCCGATTGCAGCGAAAATTTCCTCTTGTCGGCGGAACCATTTTCCACCGTTGTTTCGATGCGGACAATCGCAGAATCGCTTTTGATTTTGGGCGTCGTCACGGAACCACCCCAGTGCGCAATCCGCAGTTTGTCCGTGACGACGAGCCGGACGTTCCGGTAAATACCCGAGCCGGTGTAAAAACGCGAATCGGCGAAACGGGAATGATCCACGCGCACCGCGATGACGTTGTCGTCGGAGCCGAATTTGACGAACGGCGTCACGTCAAATTGAAAGCTGGAAAATCCATACGGCCGCCCGCCGACGAACTGGCCGTTGACCCAGACTTCCGAATAGTCATACACGCCGTCGAATTCAATCGCGACCGCCCGGTCTTTTTGATTTGAATCCATCTTGAAATACTTGCGATACCAGCCGATGCCGCCGGGCGCGAAACCGTTGCCGCTGCCGAACCCGGCGCCGAACGGCCCTTCGATGCTCCAGTCGTGCGGCACATTCACCCGCCGCCAGACGCTGTCATCAAATGCCCGCATCATCGCCGACGGGAAATCGCCCCTGCTGAAAAGCCAGTTCGCGTCGAAATCCTCCGTCACGCGCGCTTCCGCCGCCGCGGCGGGAAATGTCGCCGGCGAAAACAGCATCGTGAGGGTTGCCGCGGCGAAGACCGCCGCCCGCGGGAAAAAGGAGTGAAGAGTCATGGATGGTTTGATTGGTTTGGGAAAACTTCGCGTGTTCGCATATCAGGTTGAATGCCAGAATGAACCAAAATGGCGGCGTTTATGTCAATGATGAACCCGGCATTCCATGTATTTTGCGACACCGGCGCGGAATGACATCGCGCTGGAATTATTGCAATCACGACAAGGCCCGCCGTCATTTTCGACTGCCGCTGTGGATGCGCGAGCGCCAGAGGTAAAAAATGGCCGGATAAACCACCAGCACGCAGATGGTGGAGGTGATGATGCCTCCGACCATCGGCGCGGCGATGCGTTTCATCACGTCCGCGCCGGTGCCGTGGCTCCACAAAATCGGCGCAAGGCCGGCGATGATGACGCACGCGGTCATGATTTTCGGGCGCAGCCGTTTCACCGCGCCGTGATAAATCGCGTCGCGCAAATCGCCGAGATTCCGCATCAACCCCTTCTGCTTCCACTCATCGTAAGCAAGGTCGAGGTAGAGCAGCATGATGACGCCGGTCTCGGCATCGAGGCCCGCCAGCGCGATGATGCCGACCCAGACGGCCACGCTCAAATTGTAGTGCAACAGGTAGAGCGTCCAGAATGCGCCGACCAGCGAGAATGGAACGGCCAGCAGCACGATGGCGGTTTTGAGCAGCGAGCGTGTGTTCAAGTAAATGATGAGCGAAATGATGAGCAGCGTCAGCGGCACGACCATCAGCAGACGTTGCCTTGCGTGCAACATGTATTCGTATTGGCCGCTCCAGAAAAGGTTGTAGCCGGGCGGCAGCTTGATCTGGCCGGCGGCGATGGCGGCGTTCACCGTGTGCATCGCATTCTGGACATAAGTGCCGACATCCATGTCGTGGATGTCCACATAAACCCAGTCGTTGGGCACGGCGCCCTCGGTTTTGATTTCCATCGGGGCGTCCACGACCTTGATGGCGGCAAGTTCACCCAGCGGAATTTGCGCGCCGGTCGGCGTGGGCACGACGATGTCGCGCTTCAGCGAATCCAGATCGGACCGGAAATCGCGGTCGTAGCGGAGATTGATTGTGTAGCGTTGCAAACCTTCAACGGTCGTCGTCAACGGCATGCCGCCAAGCGCGACGGACAGCATGTCCTGCACGTCGCCAACTGTCAGGCCGTAACGCGCGATGGCGTCGCGATCAATTTCAAATTCGATGTAACGCCCGCCGGTCACACGCTCGGCAAAGGCGCTGGCCGTGCCGGGCACTTTGCGGACGACGGCCTCGACCTCCGTGCCGATTCGTTCCAGAGTGGCCAAATCCGGCCCGGCAATTTTGATGCCGACGGGCGTCTTGATGCCGGTGGAAAGCATGTCAATGCGCGTCTTGATGGGCATCGTCCAGGCGTTGTTGAGACCGGGGATTTGCACGGCATTGTTCATCGCGGACACCAATTCGTCCGGTGTGCGGCGGCGGTGCGCGATGATTTTGCCGTCGTCGTCCTTGATGTCCACGGCGGGCCATTCGGCTTCCGGCTTGAGGCGGATGGTGGTTTCAATCATGTCCATCGGCGCGGGGTCGGTGGCGGTCTCGGCGCGGCCGGCCTTGCCGAAAACGGTTTCGACTTCGGGAAACGATTTGATGATGCGGTCGGTCACTTGAATCAATTCGCGCGCCTTGGTCGGCGAAATGCCCGGAAAGGTTGTGGGCATGTAAAGCAGGTCGCCCTCGTAAAGCGGCGGCATGAATTCCGAGCCGATGTTTTGATAGGGAAAAAGTTTGCCGATTTGCTTGGCGAAGCTTTGCAGTTTGGTAGGGCCGACCTGCTGGTCGGCCTGGACGCGCGGCAGCGCGTCCCTACCACCAACTAAATTGTCCACGACCAATTTGTTCCACGGGAAGAACACCCATGCCACGAGAATGGCACCGCACACCAGCACCAGCCAGCGATACCGGATGGCCAAGTCCACCACCGGCTTGTAAAGCCAGATGAGGAAATGGTTGATCGGATTTTTTTCCTCCTTCGGAATTTTTCCGCGGATGAACCAGCCCATCAGCACCGGCGC
>JBEKRA010000063.1:0-9198 GCA_049519195.1 Verrucomicrobiota bacterium | reverse complement strand
CAACGTCTGGACGCGGCTGAAAAGCATGATGACCTATCCGCTCATCGTGATGTTTGTCGCATTTTTGATTTCGATGGTGCTGGCATTCATCTGGACGCATGTCATCGGGCCGTCCATGGGAAGCGTATTTGGCGTCATGAGAATAGGGCTTCCGACGTTCACCATTTTTGTGTTCTCGACCCTGCACGCCATCTGGGTTTTTCCGGTGGTGCTCGGCGGTCTGTTTTTGCTCGCGGCGGCGGTCATTTTTCTGCCGGGGCTGCGCGGAAAATATCTCTGGCGGCTGCCCGCGTTCAAGGAGGCCACCATTTCACGCATCGCGTCGTCGCTGACGTTGCTGCTGCGAAACGGCGTCAGCCTGCCGGACGCCATCGGCCTGGTGGAACAACTGGAAACCAGCACCGCCGCCGCCGCCGACTTGCAACAGTGGCAAAAAAAACTGGCCGCCGGGACCGCAAAATTTTCCGAGGTGGCCGCCGGCAGCCGGCTGATTCCGCCGCTATTCGTCTGGGTGGTGGCCAGCGCGGGCGAAGACCTGACCGCCGGGTTCAATCGCGCGGCGGAAATCTACCATGCGCGCGCCATTTACCGCACCGAGGTCGCGCTGTATTCGGTGCTGCCGTTCGCCTCGCTGTTTCTCGGAGTGGTTGTGCTGTCGCAGGCCTCTTTGGTCATCAGCATGTTTCTGCCGCTCATCTCCATGCTGTCCAGCATGAGCGGCGGCGGCGGCGAATAAAACGAACCTGCCATGACTGATTTCGCGCAATTTTTGTTCGGGCTGTTCTGGTATGCGGTTTTGATCCTGCTGCCGGGCGGTGCCTTGGCGGTGCTGATGCACTTTCTGCTCTCGTTGCCAATGCAACGGCGCGACCGCGCGCTGTTTTTCCTCGATCTGCTGGAAACCGTCCTGCAACGCGGCCAGCCGGTGGAACAGGCCATTCTCGCCGCCGCGGAAAATCATGACCGCGCGATCGGCGTCCGCTTCTTCATGGTGGCGGCGCACATTGAGGGAGGCGCACGGCTGGGTGAGGCGCTCGAAAAAGAGCCACGCTTCCTGCCACCGCAGGTGAACGCCATGCTCCGCGGCGGCGAAAAGCTCGGTGACCTGAAAAAAGTCTTGCCGGCCTGCCGCGAGGTGCTGCGCATCGCGCCCGACACCGTCCGCAGCACGGCGCATTACATGGTGGCCATCCTGCTCATATTTGCGCCGGTCGCCTGCTGGCTCATCACCTTGCTGTCGGTGTTCGTCGTTCCCAGATTCAAGGAGGTGGCCGCCTGCTATGATGGCAGACTGTGGCCATTCACACTATTCGTCTTTCACCTCAATGATTCCCACGTCCTGGTCGGTTTTGAAATCCTGGTGTTCTTGGCGTTGATGACGGTGGCGGTGCTTTACATCGGCGGGCCGGGCTTTGTCCGCTGGTTTCAATTCCGCAGTGTTCCGGTCGTGGACTGGATCACCTGGCGCATTCCGTGGAAACAGAAAAAATTGCAGCGGACCTTCTCCGCCATGCTCGCCGTGCTGCTGGATGGCGGCGTGCCGGAAGCCGAGGCCGTCCGGCTTGCGGGCGATTCCACCGCCAACGAAATCTGCCGCCACCGCGCACGGCGCGTCATCGCCGCGCTCGAAAAAGGCGTCAAGCTGGACGAGGCCGTTCGCGCGTTCGACGACACCGGCGAATTTCACTGGCGGCTCACGAACGCCGCGCACGCGCACGGCGGATTTTTGAAGGCGCTGCGCGGCTGGCATGAGGCGCTCGACGCGAAGGCGTTTCAGCAGGAGGAAGCCGCCACGCACGTCCTCACCAGCGGTCTGGTCATCCTCAACGGCCTGGTGGTCGCGCTGATTGCCACCTCCATGTTCGGCATGTTGGTCATGATATTGAAAGGAATGCTGGCATCGGAATGAAAACAAAACAAAATTTTGAAAATAGAATTCCCCGCCGCCCGTGCGGTTGGGCTTCAGGTTGGAGTTCAAGCTTCAGCTTGCTCCGTGGAAACAAGCTTAAGCTTGAACTCCAGCGCGGATTCCTGATGGTGGATTTGGTTGTCGCCATGGCGATTCTCTCGCTGGCGATTGTGCCGCTGGGATTCTCGTTCGCGCGCGAACGGCAGGTCCTGAAAATTGAGTATCTCCACAGCGTCGCCAATGAAATCGTGGATGGCGAAATGGAAATCCTCGCCGCTGGCGACTGGAAAAATTTCCCGGACGGCGCGCAGGCCTACGCGGTCCATTCGCGAGCCGCCGCCGCCCTGCCGCCCGGCCATTTTCAACTGACCAAAACCGGGAATCATCTGCGTCTCGAATGGATGCCCGACAAACGCAAGGGCATCGGCGTGGTCGTCCGCGAAGTCACCGTCAAATGAAACTGCCACAAACCATTTCACGCGCGCGGCGCACATCGGGAATGTTTCTACTGGAGTGCCTGATGTATATTTCCGTGTTCGCCATCCTGCTCGGCGGCGCGACGACGGTGTTTTACTTTTGCTGGGACCATTCGGACGTGCTGATTTATACGAGCAACGACATCGCCTCGTCCTTGCACGCGGGCGAGCGCTGGCGCGCGGATGTGCGCGCCGCGACGGGCAAAATCACCATCGAAACCAACGCGACCGGCGAGGTGGCGCGGATTCCCGAAGGCGCGAGGACCATTTCCTACCGCTTTGAATCCGGCGAAGTCCGCCGCCAGATTTCCGCGTCGGGCAATCCGCAATTGCTGCTGGCAAATGTCAGGGCGTCCAAAATGGAAATGGACGCGCGCGGCGCCGTCAGCGCATGGCGCTGGGAACTGGAACTGCTCCCGCGTCGCAAGGAAACGCACCTGCCGCTGATGTTCACGTTCGAGGCGGCGCAAATGAAACCATGAAAATTCAACGCAACAATTTCGAGCGTGGCCCCGGCGCGTCGAGGCGAAGCGAGCGCGGCATGGCAACTCTCATTTTCATCGTGCTGCTGTCCATCATGCTGGTGCTCGTCATGGCGGAGAGCGGCGCGCTGTTTCATCTGCACCGCGAGGTGAAATTTCTGGAGCAGCAGCAGATCAAACGACTGGACGCCTCGCAGACTAATTCAATCGGTAGGGCCGGGCTGCCGCCCGGACAGGACGCGCAGCAGCGCGTCCCTGCCAAATCAGATGATTCAAAATGAACGCCGCCACTGCCAAAATCCAGATGCTCAACGGTTCGATGCGATGCTTCGTCTTCGGTTTGCTTGGTTTGTTGCCGGTTATCGGCTTTCCGTTCGCACTCGCTGCGCTCTGGATTTCAGGCCAGGCGCGCGTTAAGGAAAAACAATTTTGGAACGCCGCGCGGCCTTACCGGATTTGGGGTGTGGTTTGCGCGGCTATGGGAACTGTCTTTTGGTTTATTATCCTGTCGCTGATCATCCTCAACGCAGCTACCAATCCCAACGACTCGGGCAATCACGGCTATTACGACGGTGAATGATTTTCACGCCTTCGGCAGCTTTTCGTCCACTATTTCGCACAGAACGTGGTAAAGCAGTTTCTGCGCTTCCTGAATCCGCGCCGTGTTGTTGCCGGCCACAATCAAATCAATCGTCGCCACGCCCTTCGTGAAACCGCCGTCGCGGCCGAGAAAGCAAATGCTCTTGATTCCTTTGCGCTTTGCCTCCTCCAGCGCGCGCAGGACATTTTTTGATTTGCCGCTGGTCGTGAACGCGATCAGCACGTCGCCTTTCTGGCCAAGCCCCCAGACTTGCCGCGCGAAAATTTCGTCGGCGCTGTAATCGTTGCAGACGGCGGTCATGAACTCGCCGTTGGCCGTGAGCGAAACGGCCGGGTAGGGCCGGCGGTCGCCCATGAAGCGGCAGAGAAATTCCGTGGCGAAGTGCGTGGCGTCGGACGCGCTGCCGCCGTTGCCGCAGACGAGCAGCTTGTGGCCGGAAGTCAGGCAGGCCAGGACCATTTTCGCCGCGTGAGCGAGCTGCTTTTCCAAAGCCGTCAATCCGCGGAATGTTGTGACGGCGTCGTCAATCGCCTTTTGCAAATGTGCCATGCCCACAGCCTAATTGTTGGCCGTTGAAAGAAAAGGCGAAATCACAACGCCATACTTGAGCTTTTCCCCGCGCCGGTTATTTTCTGTTCATGCCAATTTACGAATTTCATTGTGAAAAGTGCGAGCGCGACAGCGAAATCCTCGTCCGCTCCAGCGACTGGAAGGGCACGGAATGCCCGCATTGCGGCTCAAGGAAATTGTCCAAGAAATTTTCCACGTTTGCCGCCGCCAGCTCCGGCGGCGGCGAGCCGTCCTGCAAAAGCAATGGCGGCGGCGGTTGCTGCGGCGGGCATTGCCACGGGCATTGAGTTGTGGTGTTGGCGCTGCTTGCCGGCTTGTCGAGCCACAGGCTCGACGCTACACCATTTCATAAATCTTCCGCGCACCCGCCCGCGTAAAAATTTCCACCGTTCAAATGAATTCCCAGCGGTCAAACATGGCCGCTTGGCCGCAGGGTTCGTTCTTTTCTGTCAGCAAATTCCACACCGTCGCGCGGCGGATGCGGAAACGCCGTCCGCCCTTTGAAATCCGCACGCCGGAATAATCATCAATGAATCCGCGCGCCGTCACGGCTTCCAGCAATTTGGCGCGCTCTTCGCGGTTCGGCGCCTCGGCGGTGAGCCGCGATGGCGTGCGCGTCAGTTCCTCCCATGACATTTCCCAGAGCGCGAGCGCGGAAGCATTGCCGTAATTCAAAACCGGGTCCGCCTCCGTGCCATGCGAAACAAGGACGAACGGCGCTTCAAAAACCTTTTGCGCCAGCTCAACGGGATCGGAAACACCGGGCAGCAATTCGCGCCCAGTCCAATGCTTCAAACTGCGCGCCAGGCACGCAGTTTGCGCCTTCACAAAATCCGTCTGCCAGATCGAATTCATTTTCAATTAGGAGCGCGGACGGCTCGTCCGCGTGCGGCCGCAGTCGAAACTCGCGGGCGGGCCGCCCGCGCTCCGGCCTTGCGGCACTTTGCCAAATCTCTATTTTCCAATCACGGCCCTGCCGGTTTTGACATTCAGCGTCCACGGTTTCGGTTCGGGCAGCCACATTTTGCCGCCGCCGATTTCCAGCGGCATCCAGAGGTAACGCGAATCCCATTGCGCCTCCGGTTTCCAGATGTCGCCCATAAAAATCACGGTCGTTGATTTTTTGCCCGCGACTTTCAGGAGCATCGTGGATTGCGAGCCGTAGGTGTTGGCTTCCGGCGGCGCGATGTTCTTGAATTCCGACCACGGCCCTGCAAGCGATTTTGCCGTGGCATATTTGTTCGGGTTGGCCCGCCAGCCGGTCAGTTCCGAGCCGATGACGTAATAAAGCCCGTCGTAATGAACAATCGCGCCGCCTTCCATGTGCTCCGGGATGAGGCAAATTTCCTTTTCCACGTCCAGATAATCGCCGGACAGCCGGGCGATGCGGAAACCGAATGGCCGGTCCTCAAAAATCAGATAAGCCGTGCCATCATCGTCAATGAACTGGCCGATGTCGCGGCTCTCGTGCCCGAGCGGGCGGAAACTTTTCAGGTATTGATAATCGCCGTCCACCGTGTCGCAGACGGCCACGCCGACGCGGGCAAGACTGTAATCGCCGGGTTCTCCCGGCGCGGGGCCGTCGATGTGCATATACATGACGAATTTTTTCGTCGCCGCGTTGTAAAACACCTTGGGCCGTTCCAGAATCCAGCCGCGCCCGAAATTTTCGGGGTTCGCCAGTTTGAGAACCTGGTTGCGAAACGTCCAATGCGCCAGGTCCTTCGAGGCATAACAACTCACGTAACGCCGGGTGCGATCCAGCCCGCGCGTCCGGTCTTCGCCGAACCAGTAATATCTGCCGCCGACCTTGATGATGCCGCCGCCATGCGCCTCGACGTGCTGGCCGCGATTGTCCGGCCAGATTTCGCCGGGCCGGATGGTCGGCACCGTGGCGCAACTCGTTACGATGCAACAAAGGGCCAGCGCCATTGCCGGCGCGATGAAAACTTTTTTCAGGTGCATGTTTAAGTTTGGACAGACAGACGGCAAAAGCCATCGTCAAGTTTCTAAAATTCCTCGCCGGCTCACAACGCCTGCCGCAGCGCGTCGGCCAGTTCCCCGTCGTTCAACATGATCGGATTCGCCTTCATGCTGCTGGCATTCGCGGCCTTCGCAATCAAATCCGCGACGTGTTCTTCGCGGACGCCGTATTCGCCGAGACGCGGAATTTTCAAATCGGAAACCAGTTTGCGAACCCAGTCCACGCCGTCATCCGCGGTCGCGCCGGCTTTGCCTGTCAACAACCGCGCCAACTCGTCGTAACGGGACAGCGCCGCGCTGTCTGGAGCGCGTTGCCGGAGCGCGCGAAGGTTCGCCGCCATGACGTGTGGCAGCAGCGCCGCGCAAATCGCGCCGTGCGGCGCGGGAAAGCTTCCGCCGATCGGCCCGGCAAATCCGTGAACCGCGCCGAGTCCGGCATTCGCCAGCGCCAGCCCGCCGAACAGACTGGCCACCGCCATGTCTTCGCGGGCGGATTTATTTTTTCCGTCGGCAAACGCTGCGCGCAACGAGCGACCGGCGCGGCGGATTCCCTCAACGCACAGGCCATCAGTCATCGGATTTGCGCGCGAGCACACGAACGGCTCGATGAGTTGCGTGAGCGCGTCCAGCCCCGTGCTGGCCGTCAGCGCCGGCGGCAAATCGCAAGTGAGTTCCGGGTCAACAATCGCCACCTTCGCCAGCATCAGCGGACTGCGCAAGCTGACTTTCAATTTGTGTTCCGGCGACGACAGCACCGCGTTGCGCGTGACTTCCGAGCCGGTGCCCGCCGTCGTGGGAATGGCGATGAATGGCGCGGACGGTTTCGTGAGCGCCTTGCCGCGCCCGATGATTTCGACGTAATCGGGCAACGCTCCGTCGTTCGCCAGCATCGCGGCGATGGCCTTTGCCGCGTCCAGCGCGCTGCCGCCGCCGAAGCCGATGACCAGTTCGCACTTTTCTTTTTTCGCCAGAGCCGCGCCTTGTTCAATCGTGGAAAGCTCCGGCTCGCCCGCAATTGAAAATGTCACCGCGCCCACGCCGGCCACGCGGAGGATTTTCAGCAATGGCCCGGCGCGTTTCGTGTCGCGGCCCGTCACGACCAGCGCGCGCCGGCCAAATGCCAAAGCCTCGGCGCCCGCTTCGCGCACCGTGCCCGCGCCGAAAATGATTTTCGCCGCCGATGCAAATTCAAATTTCATTGCTGGAGTTCAAGCTTCAGCTTGTCCATCAAAGCACGCTAAAGCCTGAACTCCAACGATGTGGCTCATCAGTCTTTATCATCGGGAAACACAGTGTCGAACCTCATCCCTTGGCGCGGCTCGGCCATCATCGGCGCAACGGCATCGCGCCAGACGGGATAATGTTCCGTTGCCTTGTGCGCGTCGGCGGCATCGGCGTCGCGATAGATTTCCACCAGCACAAACCGCGTCGGGTCATCCTGCCGCTGCAAAACGTCAAAGCGCAGGACGCCCAATTCCAGAAGGCTCCAGCGCGCGTTGAGCCGCGTCGCCTCTTTGAACGCCTCCACGCAATCCGGTTTGACATGAACATGAACATGAACCACGAGCATAAATCGCCTTTCGTTTGGCCAACAACAGTAGTTTTGTTCAACGCGCCGGAAAAATCAAACCTTCGATAATGGCATGGTTTGCCCAAACGGAGCGCCGAGCACCGCCCCGGCAAGTTTGAATGGGAAATCAACTTCGAGCCGGGACGGCGCCCGGCGTTCCAAATTATGCCGCTATCGGAATTTTCAGACCGCCAGTTTCAGATGCGTGATGCGGTGCCAGCGGCGTGGGCAAAATAATTTTTCCTTAAACGCTTGACACGTCCCGCGCTTTTTCTTTTAGTGCGATGCGCAAGCCATGATAGGATTGGTGACATTCGAGGTTATGTCCGACGCAACAGCGCAACAGCGCAACAGCGCAACAGCACAATAAGCGGAATTCCTTCAGCCGTCCCCACGTCTCCCGCAGCCATCGCGCGAACTCCTTCAATCGTTGCCAGATTCTTTCAGCCGTTGAAGGAACTCACGCAACGGCAGCATGGCTTCCCGCGATTATTGCCGGAGGCCATCCAATGACTGCACGGGGCCAATCAGCGATTGCCAGAACCCACCGGCGATTGCGTGGTCTCCACCAGCCGCCGCGCAGTCTCCACCGGCCATTGCTGGAACTCCATCAGCCGGTGCGTGGGTTCATTCAGCCATTGCGTGGTCTCCCGCAACGATTGATTGGCGTCTGGCAATCGTCAAAAGAAGCCCATCAGCCGTTGCAAGATGCTCAAAACCAGCCAGTTGGCCTCAATCAGCCGAAAAATGGCCCATTTCACCAAATAAGCAGTTCAACGCAAAGACGCAAAGGAGCAAAGACGCCAAGTCAGATGTTTCTTTGCGCCTTCATGTCTTTGCGCCTTTGCGTTAAAACCATAAACACATAAAAACCCATCCCAAAATCATACTACCTCCCCGCCGATGACGCGGGCAAAGACAACTGGCTCGCCAACCTCGCCGCCAAACTGCCGGCTTATCAGGCCGCCCTCGGCCTCGCCGCCGGAGACGTGGCTTCCGTGGTCGCCGACTCCGCGTTCTTCCATTGGTGCATCATCTCGCAGGCGCAGATTGCCGCCTATTCGCAGCAATGGACGGCCTACAAAAATGCCGCCCGCGGCGGCAATGCCCCCACGCTTGGCCCCGCGCCCGTTCCGCCGAATCTCGGCACCGCGCCGGCAGCCGTTGCACCCGGCATTTTTGGCCGCGCCACCGCGCTGGCCCAACGCATCAAAAACCAGCCCGGCTACACCGATTCCATCGGCCAGGCACTGCAACTGGTCGGCGCGGATCAAACGATTGACGTGACCACCGTGAAACCCGTCTTTACCGCCACGCTGGACGCCGGACAAGTGACGATTGGCTGGACGAAACAGGGGATGGATGGCGTGGAAATCTGGGTGGATCGCGGCGACGGCAAGGGCTTTGTGTTTCTGGCCGTGGACACCGTGCCGGACTACACCGACACCGCCGCCATGCCGCCCGCCGGCCAGAGCGCGCTTTGGAAATCCCGCCGTTTCTGAGTTCGTGACCTCAAAGCGGGGAATCAATACGCTACAAGGGTGAGGGGGCGGGCATGGTGGAGGGAGCCCGAAGGGCGACCGGAACCATGCCCGCCCCCGGCGGCT
>JBEKRA010000062.1:0-9227 GCA_049519195.1 Verrucomicrobiota bacterium | reverse complement strand
GAGAGCCAATAGAAATTGCGGCTCACGACAGCACCGAGCTTATCCTCGATCGTGAGTGACAGGAAGTAGGTCTTGGACAGGTTGGCGACTTCGGGAATGGTGAAGGCGCGCACGACGCCATCGGGCGGCACGTCAATGTTCGTCGAATTCGACCACCGCTGGGCGCCGGCGATATCTACCACGGTCGCGCGGACCTTCAGGCCTGAAGACTGGTTGAGCGTGCTGTTGACCACGGCGATCGAGCGGTCGTCGAAGGAATACTGGACGTGAATCGGTTCAAGGGATTTCTTGGTGCCGTAATAGCCGGTTCCTGGCTCAAGGTAGTAATCGTATAGATGCCAGGCGAGCGATGGCCAGGCGTTGTTGAGCATCCATTTGATGACGCCGGTGGATTTGTATTTGTTGCGACCATAAGCTTCGAACATCGCGCGCTCGTTTTCGTAGGCGATGAGCTGCGCCTTGCGCATGTAATCGTCGAGATTGGTGGCCGCGCCGTAGCGCCCGCGCATCCCGTCGTTGAATGGCGCGTAGGAATTGTATGCGCCACCCTGGCTGTGGTGCGTCCACGCGTTGTCCGCCGGCCACAAGTGGTCATCGCCGAGCATCCGGCGCATGTCCTCGATGCTGGGAAGAGTCTTGCCGGTGCCAATTTCCGTGGCGAAGCCGAACGCTTGACCATCGCGGTCGCCATACCAATACGAGGGCGGCTCGTAATCGTAAGGTCCCATCATTTTGACTCCGGACGGACCGACTGTTGTCGTAATTCCGCTGGCGGAAGCCACCGTCGGGTTCGGCCACTCTGTTTGAGCAACAACCTTCAGATACGCGCGCTCAACTTCCGGCGGCGCGAACTTGTCGCTGCCATACCAGAACGTGAGCATGCTTGGATGGTTCCGAAGCAGCAGGAGTTGGTCATGGAGCGAAGCCACGGCAATGGCTTTTGTCGCATCATCCCATCGGCCCCACTGTTCCC
Source organism: Verrucomicrobiota bacterium (assembly GCA_049519195.1). Lineage (GTDB taxonomy): Bacteria > Verrucomicrobiota > Verrucomicrobiia > Limisphaerales > UBA11358 > UBA11358. Next base: position 8,254 of record JBEKRA010000062.1, on the reverse strand, counting down.
AATAATCGCAGCAGCAAAAACCGGGGATGACGAGAACGCCGTTTTCGTCAGCGAGATCCAGCAGGTGATCCGAGCCAATTTTTCCCTCAAAGCGAACGGCGTTCATTCCCATGTCGCGAACGAGCCGCATCTCCTGCTCTTCGCGCTTCGGAGTTTCCATGAAGAAAAGGTTCCGCGCCCAACCCGCGCCGCGAATGAGGATGGGATGGTGATTGATGGAGTAGAGGCGGTTGGTTTCCGAGGTCAACTCGGAAGTCACCTCCCGCACGCCAAAACGGATGGTGCGTTCGTCCGACACTTTATTGTTCGCGGACACGCCAACTTGAAGGCTATACATTTCCGGGGAGCCGAAACCGACCGGCCACCACAAGCGCGGCTTCGTCAGGTGCAGGCCCGGCTGATCTTTTCCGTCGAGACTTACTTTTTGCGTCGTGCCGCCGGCCACGGTCACCGGGATTTTCGTCACGATTCCATCGAGCGTCACGGCGACGACGCCGGTCACCGGTTTGTCGCTGGTATTTTCCAAGTCCATCGAGACGATCACGTCCGCAGAGTCGAGATTGGTGGACAGCCGGCTGCGAACGAACGGGTCGTGCATGCGCAGAACGCCGCTGGCGGTCACGAAAACATCGCGCCACAAGCCTTGCATTTTGTCGGGCGGCATTGGCGCCCAATCCACCCAGGTGTGTCCCAAATCCTTTGGCCCTTGTCCTTGGACCCGCAACGCCAGTGCGTTCTTCTTTCCCGGCTGCGCGGCTTTGGTGATGTCGAAGGCGAATCGGCGCATGGCTCCAACCACCTGATTGGTGTCGGCGATGCGCTCGCCATTGAGCCAAACTTCGGCGCGATAATTGACTCCTTCGAGGTCCAGCGTAATCGCTCTTCCCGCCATTTCGGCTGGCAGGTTGAATTCGGTGCGAAACCACCAGGCGACCGAAAATGGATTGGCCGGCAGCGCGTTGGAACTTGACGATGCGCCGCGTCCCGGCCAGCCGCGGAGGTTCATGCCGAAGAATGGATCGGGAAACTTGCCCGACTGCGCGAGCACACCGGAAACCGTCGCGGGAATGGCCGTTGAATACCAGCCGCTGGCGGCGAAACCGGCTTTCGAGATGGCCTCTCCATCCGGTTGGCCGCTCGATGTCTGCACCTGCCAGCCGTCCCGGAGCATAAGCCGGGCTCCGGAGGCCAAGCTCTCCGCCGGGCCGCCACTCGTGTTCACCGTCACAACTCGACTCTGGCCGTGCTCCAAGCCGGAATCATGCACTCTATTGCGGGAACTGCATGAGGTCAATGCGGCCAACGCAGCGGCGGTCGCTATTGTCTTAAGGATTTCTTTGTAGTTCATAATTTAGGAATCGCTTTCCGCAGCGTTTGCGAAAGCTGCACCGGCGAAAAAAACGCAGATGCAGCAACAGGTAAAAATGTGGTTGATGAATTTCACTGGCGGAATTTCTTCGCTTTCCACGGAACCAATTCTTGTATGGAGCGCATGGTCATACAGTGGGGAATTATTGTTTGGACGAGCCTGTCGCGGACTGCAAATCGCGATCCATCGCCGCGCCGTCAAACGGGATGACGATGACTTTGCTGCCGTGGCCGTCGTTGCCGTGGTCCTGTTCTTTTTCAACATCAATGGAGGCCAAAGTCATGGCAACGACATGGCCGTTTTCAATATAGACCGAGGGGCGTTCGACCTTGTTCCAGTGATCCACGGTGCCGTCCGCGAAGCGGGTAATGTTCTCTCGCGGATCGTAGGCGACGCCGCGATTGGTCCAGTCATGGATGCCATCGGCGGAGGTGAGGTGATAGGCTTTGCGGGTGGACCAGGAATTGACGGTAATGTGGTAGAGGCCGCCCGAATACCAGATGCACGGGTCTTCGAGGTTCGGAATTCCACTTGGATAAACCGAATTACCCTGCCGTTGGTAAGGGCCGAGAATGCCTTTGTCGCTGATGAAAATGCTGCCGTCGCGTTGGGTGAACTCAAACTTGCCATCAGGACGGACCATGATGGAGACGTTGGAGGCGTGCCATCGAGGCTCGCCCTCGACCGTGACGGTGCCGAGGTGCTCCCACGGACCGTCGAGCGATTTGGAGACATACACCTCGCAGGGGCGGGTTTCACTGACATAAACGGCGTAACTGCCGTCGGGCATCGTGAGGGCGCCGACGTTGTGGCCGCGACCGCCGGCGTCGTTGGGCCAGCAAAGCCCCTTGTCCACGTAAGGCCCGATGAGACTGTCGCTGACCGCGTGGACGGCTTGCGAACCAAACCAGCCGTTGTGTCCGCGCGACTGCGCCCAGCGGCTGGCGAACAAGTGATATTTTCCGTCCGGTGCCTTGATGATCTGGCCGTCCCAATAATTCCATTGCTGCATCGTCCCGTCTTCGAGGCCGTTCTTCGAATCGCGCGGCCCGACCGTCGCCGCGCCCCAGATGTTCGTGGACAGCGAACCGACGATGGGCGTGGGCAAGAAGTAATCAATAAACGTCTTGTTGGTTTTGGTTTCCTGCGCAATGCCAAAACTGGCGCCCGCGAGCACAGCCAAAGCGGTTAACATTGGTTTGAGGAGATGCATCGGACGGATGGAGGTCAGTGACATAATTTTAGTTCTTAACAGTTTATTGCTTGCCGGACAACCACGGCAGCCGAGCCTGGCTTGAGAAAATCTTTTCGTTTCATGTTTTAATTTACTTGATTGGAACGGCAGTGGCCGGAGTGTTGTATCCTTCCAGTTTGACCCAGCGCGGCTTGGTGTCCGATTGAACAGTTCCGTGAATCTCGGCGGTTTCGCCGGGAAAAACGGTGATGTAATTGTCGTCGTATTGGATCGGGAGGATTTCGTTGCCATCTTGCTTGTCGGAAATGGTGGCCCGCTCGAAGAAAGCGGTGTGGCCGGATGGATTGTGCAAACGAATGGTGACGTGACTCTCCTTGCCAATCTTGGTCTGTGTCGCCGACATTTCGACGGCCACCGGCGGCATGGTGTTTAGTGCGGTCATGTCAGCCCATTTGTCCTGCCGCAAAGTCATGACCTGATCATGTCCGCGCGCGCCGAGGTCGTCGTCTTTCTGCGATTGCCAGTAGGTATTGTCCACCACGAGTTTTCCGGTGTCGTCGAACAATTGACAACGCACGAAGAAAACCGGCGAGCTTTTCGGATACCGGGGCAGCGCCATGACTTGAGTCGCGCCGTTGAAAGGAATGGCGATGCCGTTGGTGGAACGGTCGTCGCGCACCATGCCATCGAGATCGTAAATGCGCACGCGAACGCGCAGGCCGCGCACGTCGCCGGGAGTTTGATTGAAAACAATGACCTTGGCCTGGCCGTTGTCGCCGGTCGCGTAGTAATCGAAAACCACCGAGAGCGGACGCAATCCTTTCTTCGCGCCGTAGTAGAGGCCGCCGGGACTCAAATAATAATCAATGATATTGCCGTAGAACGAAGGCCAATGGCTGTTCAGCATCCAATAACCGACCATCTTGTGATTGGCCCAGCCGGACGCGGCGAAAGTTTCAAATTGCGCTCGCGTGTTTTCGTAATGGGCGAGCTGCGCCTTGCGGACAAAAGCTTCCACGTTGGTGGATGGACCGTAACGGCGATCCACCGCCAGCCGGATGTTGGAAAGCGTGGAGTTTCCGCCCCACGCGCCGGCGTGCATGAACCAGGTCTCGTTGATGGGCCAGAGCTTGTCCGCAGGAATGAATTTCTTGAGGCTCTCCAAGGTGGGAATGTGTTCGTTGTCGCCTTGCTCGATGTTGGAGCCGAGGGCGGCGGGATATTTTCCGCTGAACCAGTAATTCGGCGGACGCCAGCAATACGGGCCTTCCATGCGGATGCCATCCCACATTTTCTCGCCGTTCGGACCTCTCGCAAAAGCAGAAACGGTGTCCACCGCGGCGTTTTGCCAGTGCAGTTCGGAGAGAATGCCGTGATACGCCTGAAGAATCGGCTCCGGCGGCCGGCCATCGCTTCCGTTGGCCCAAGCGAACACGGACGCGTGCGGGCGCAGCATCAGGATTTGCGAGCGCAAACTTTCCGGCGCGACGCGGCGGTCTTCATCGCTCCACTGGTTCCATTTCTCCCACTGATTGCAACACATCCAGCCGAACATGAGCGGAATGCCTTCTTCGTCGGCAAGCTCTACAATGTGCTCGCTGGAGATTTTTGATTCCCAGCGGAGAAAATTAATGCCGAGGTCTTTTGCGTAGCGCAGGATGTCCGCTTCGCGCTGCGGATCGTAACGAAAGAGGAGGTCGGGAGTGTAGTCGCCTCCACGGACAAGGAAATCGCGCCCGTTCACCTGCAAGTAGAAATTGCCGCCCTTGCCGATGTCGGGGAAACTTTCGTCGCTGTCGCGAAGCTGCGTGATTTTTCGGATGCCGAAGCGGCTGTGAGAACTGTCCGAAAGCGTTTCGTTCCGCACAAACTCCAACTGAAGATCGTAAAGCGCCGGCGTGCCCATGGTGTATGGCCACCAGAGATCCGGGTTTTTCACGACCAATTCCGAAAATTGTTCCGGCGTGAACCTGACTTCGCGATCCTCGCCGGCGGAGAGATTGGTGACGGATTGCTCGAAATGGATAGTCGGCTTGCCCGGCCGCGTAATTGTTCCTTTCAGCATACCGCTGACTGCCTGCGTCGAGAGATTGCGCAGGTCGGCGAAGACCGTGAGCCGCGCGGTGGATTCGGCGAGGAGCAGTTCCGAGTTTACAAGCGGATGGTTGATTGAAACCACACCCGTCACCCGCAAATAAACGGGTTTCCAAACACCTGCGTTGCGATCCGGAACGAAAGAAACACCGGCCCCAGTATTAACCCGTTTCCGCCCCTTGAAGCCGAGATATTTCCAGTTGAGCCAGTCGAACCAACTGTCAGCCAACTCCACGCCATCCACGTCCTGAATCAGTCGCTCGGGCGTCACTTTGACGGCGAGCACGTTCTGCGAGCCGCGCTTGATCCACGGAGTGACGTTGAATTCGTGAGCGGCATACATGCCAACGACCTGCTTGTTGTCGGCGATCTTCTGGCCGTTGAGCCAGATTTCGGCGCGATAATTGATGCCCGGAAATTCGAGCGTGAAGGATTCGCCTGCGGGCGCTTTGAAGGTCGTGCGATACCACCAGTCCTGCTGGTATAAATCCGGGGGAACATTCAGCATGTTTGTTCCGACATACAAGTTGGAATAGACGCCATCCTTCTGAAGAATTTCGAGAACCGTCGCCGGCATTCGGTGAATCGGATGCCACCGGGCGTCCCGATAGCCGGCAACGGAAATCGCCGCGCCGTCCGAAGGGGCTTCCGTTGCGGTCGCTAACTTCCAATTTTCGGCAAGTTCGATTCGGCCTGGATTTTCAGCAGCCGCAAACGACTGGACAGCGCCCGTGCCGAGCAACAGCAACGCGATGGAGATGACGCGGAACATATGGTTTTCAAATTCTATTCGACAACCTTCCATTTGAAACATTCGCCGTTCTTGCGAGACGGGCTTGGGCCGGTGGCGGTCGCCGTGACCGGACCGGGTTCGTTTGGTTTGGTGGCGAGATAGAGATGGTTCACCAGAGACATCAGCGCGGTGTCGCCGCGCATCAGGTTGATCCATTGAAATGATTCGGCGTCGCCCGGCTTGTTGCCGGCGAGTTCTTTTAACGCAACTGCATTTTCTGCAGCGGAAACAAACCTCCCGTTGCCGGCCTTGAGCGCCACGCGGCCTTTGCCCAAATCAATGACTTTGAATCGCACGTTTTTCCCGGAAGCGCTGGCAGAATCGGCAGCCACGTTGACCAATGAATTGTTTTGAATATCCGCAGCCAGCAAGCTGCCATCGGCGCCGCTGGTCAGCGTGATGGTTTTGCCCGTCGGAATTTCGCGCTCGATGCCCCGGGCGCGCGGCTCCTCAACCGTGTAGTTGTCAAAGTCGGCATAGCCGCCGGGCTGGCCGGACGTGTTGAAATTGAACAACGACGGGCGCACGCCCTGAAAAGTTTGCAACTGGAAGCCGGGAATTGACCAGGGATTCCCCAATGGCGTGAACTGCTTACCGTCGGCGCTCCAACTGAAGATCGCCTGGTCGGTGTCGAAGTTGCAGTGAACTTGCAACCAGAGGTGACTGGGCGGATTGGTCAAGCCGATGACCGGCGTGTTCGCCGGAGCCGCACCTCCGCCACGGCGCCCGCCGCCACCAGAACCTTGGAATAATTGCAGCTCCGTGTCGTTGGTGGATTTCACTACGCCGATCCAGATATAGGGATTGCAGAGCAGCGCCAGCCCCGCATTGTCGCCGGCGGCGAGACCGGTCGTGCCCAATTCAACAGTAATGATGCACTCCGGTCCGGGCGGACGCTGGCAAAGGCTGTTGCGGGCATTGTAATAATTGGCTGCGGGGAGCGAATGCAAACGAAGCACTCCGTGCTTTTCCGTAAGCGACCACTTGGAATCATCGGGCACATGATTCCACTGCCAATGCGGATTCATCTTGCCGCCGTTGAAGTTGTCGTCTGGGACGTAGGCGGGCGCGGGTTTGGGGGCTTGACTTGAAAAAGCATGCGTCAACAAATATGAACCATGCGCACCTTCCGGAATCGGCTGCTGCTTCAAACCCGTATCAGGCTTGATCCAGGTGTTGGGCGCTTTGCGCAAATTGCCCGGCAGGCCGATGACCGGGAAACCTTCGTCCCAGGTGATCGGCACCAGCGAAATCATGCGTCCGGCGCTGCCGTGATCGGACATGATGGTGCTCCACCACCGGCCTGACGGGGTATCGCACATGCCGCCTTGGTGCAGCCAGAGTCCTCGGTCGTTGTCTCTGGCTTTCGCCGGCGTCGTGCCCGGAACGCCCAGTGATTCACCGGTGACCAGCTTCGTCACCTTCCATGGTCCGTCAATAGAGTCAGCCACGGCAACATACTCGTCAACGGCCCCGCCGGGCTGGCAGGAGATGTCCACGTATTTGCCTTTGATCTTGTAGAGGTGGTGGCCTTCGCCCATCCGTTCAGGCAACGACCGCTTGGGGGCGTCGGCTTTGAAAGACCGGAGGTCCGGGTTCAGCTCATCAATGGGGTAGGGCGCGCCGGCGCCGGAGATGATGTAAACCTTGTCGTCGTCATCGAAGAGAACGGACATGTCGTGTCGGCCAGGGAGCTGATTCCATTCCCAAGGTCCGTTAATCGTTTTGGACCGGTAAACCATCAAACCCGCTCCGTTCACGTTGGCAAAAACGTAGAACATGCCGTCGTGATAGCGGATGCACGGCGCCCAGATGCCCTTCCCGTAAATGTTCCCGCCTTCAAGACGATAATCCGGGCCGAGATTGAGCTTGTTCGTGCAATAGCCGGCGAGTTCCCAGTTCACCAAATCCTTGGAATGCAGGAGTTCCACCGCCGGCATCATGTGCATGGTCGTGCCGGCCAAGTAATAATCATTGCCCACGCGGATGGGATCCGGGTCTTCAAACTCGTTGTAGAACAGCGGATTCGAATACGTGCCGTTGCCGTTGTCGGCGGTCCAATGCTTTTTCGCGGCGGGAGGCAGCCCCGGAGAATCCGAAGTGGCCGCATGGCTTAACAGCGCGCCGCCAGCCAGCAGCGTGGCGGCGAAGGAACGAGTCAGGATGGAGTTATTCATACTTCGTAGATTGTCGGTTTACATGTGATTCTTGTTTACTGGTTTAGTTTCAATTGCATTTACGACCGCTTACAGCAGACTCTATTTTATCTGTTCAAATTTCCACCAATCAAAATTCATCAACGGCAGACTGTTGCCGGTGAATTTCAAATACAGATCATGCACGCCCTTCGCGCCGCTCGCGCGGCACGTTTGCGTTTTCCATTTGTCCGAAGCGCCGGTGGGATTGACCTTGAGAGTCCCGATCAATTCACCCGACGGCCCGTCAAGCCTAAGTTCGATTGCACCGCCATCGGTCACACTGGCCACGCTGGCGAGGAATTCCGACGCTCCTTTGTCTCCGAAGTCAACCGAGCATACCCTGATGAAAGCTCCATCGTGGATGTCGGTCACATAGACACCCACGTCCCCGCTCTTTGCGGTTTTTACGCCTGACTCCCAGGCAATGGTTTCGGCCTCGACGCGCTTATAGGGATTGAGTGTGGCGACGGGAGCCGCACCCTCCTTAGTCATGTTCATCTGGACGACCGAGCCATCGGGATTAAACTTCATCTCGTCCACACAAACCGAACGATGGAAACCACCGCCGCCAGGCAGTGCGCCATTGTGGTAGAACAGGTAGGTTT
>JBEKRA010000061.1:0-9241 GCA_049519195.1 Verrucomicrobiota bacterium | reverse complement strand
CGCCTCGATGAGCGCCGCTGACACGGGGCATCTCGTCCTGTCCACGCTGCACACAACGAACGCGTCGCAATCCATCACGCGCATTCTGGATTTTTTCAAGGCCGATGAGCGCGAGCAAATCCGCCGGCAACTCGCCACCGCGTTGCGCGGGGTGATTTGCCAGCGCATGGTCGGCACCGTGGACAATAAGCTGACGCCCGCGCTGGAAATCATGATCAACACGCCGCTGGTGAGAAAATTGATCGAGGAGAACCGGGTGGACAAATTGCCCGCCGCCATTGAGACCGGCACGGACGACGGGATGCTCACGTTCAACCAATCGCTGTTCAATCTGGTCAAGGCCGGGCGGGTGACGGAGAAGGAGGCACTGGCCAAGGCCAGCAATCCACAGGCGCTGGAGATGAATTTCAAAGGCATCTTCCTCGACGAAGGCCGGCGGATTATCAGTTGAGACGCCGGGAGAGCCGGCGTCCAGCCGGCGAGATTCCCGTTAACACGCCGGCCAGAGGCCTGCGCTCCCGGAAAAATGTCATTGACATAAATACGACCCGTATTATCGTGTATTAAATGCGAATTTCTAAGAAGACCGATTATGCGTTGCGCGCCTTGTTCACGCTCGTGGAACATTCCGGCGGCGCCCCGATTCCGATCCGCGAACTCGCGCGGCGCAATGACGTTCCCAAACGCTTTCTGGAGCAGATCATGCTCGACCTCAAGGCACAAGGATGGGTGGACAGCGCCGCCGGAATCCGCGGCGGCTATGTGCTCGCCAAAAGTCCCGCCAAAATCACAATGGGCGAGGTGGTGAGGCATTTTGATGGCATTCTAGCCCCAATTGACTGCGTTTCACTCACCGGATACCAGCGTTGTTCGCAGGAGCCGGTCTGCCGGTTCCGCCGCGTTTTTCTCGACGCGCGCAATTATGTGACCGGCCTGATGGAAAAGGCGACGCTGGCCGAGGTCGCCAGGGGCGCCCCGGTGTCCAAACGCGAGGTTTCGGCCGGTTTCATTGGCGGGGAGGGCATCTAAAAATAAATCAAAAAAATTGTTGACGGATTTTGAAATCCGTGGATAATGACGACATAACAAGTCGTTATTAGGTTGTTGAAAGAAAAATTGAGATGAATGCGTTACAAGTCAATCTTGGCGAAAATGACACCGGAAAATCCGGCTGGCTGGACATTGTCCGGCGGCAGGTTGATTCTCTGCGTTACGGTGTCGTGCAAATTGTGGTGCATGATTCGCAGGTGACGCAGATTGAGAAGACCGAGCGTTTGCGTCTGGACAAGCCGGGCGCTCGAGGTATTTAACCGGCCGGAACACTGGAGGCAAAAACATGAAAACCTTTCTGAAAATTCTGCTGGCTTCGACGCTTGCCATTTCCGCGGGCGCGAAGGAAATAAAACTGCTCAACGTTTCCTACGACCCGACGCGCGAGTTGTATCAGGACTACAATGTCGCGTTCGCGAAGTATTGGAAAGCAAAGACCGGTGACGACGTGGTTGTCAACCAGTCGCACGGCGGTTCCGGCAAACAGGCGTTGTCCGTCATCAACGGGCTTGAGGCCGATGTGGTGACCCTCGCGCTGGCGTATGATATTGACGCGATTTCGCAGCAGGCGAAGTTGCTGCCAGCCGACTGGCAAAAACGGCTGCCGAACAACAGCACGCCCTACACCTCGACCATCGTGTTCCTCGTTCGCAAGGGAAATCCGAAGAGCATCAAGGATTGGAGCGACGTGGTGAAACCGGGGGTGACCGTTGTCGTGCCGAATCCGAAAACTTCCGGCGGCGCGCGCTGGGCGTATCTCGCGGCCTACGCTTACGCTCTGGAAACTTTTGGCCATGACGACGCGAAGGCAAGGGACTTCATCGCGAAGCTTTACAAAAACGCGCCGGTGCTCGATTCCGGCGCGCGCGGCTCGACCATCACGTTCGCGCAGCGCGGCATCGGCGACGTGCTGCTCGCGTGGGAAAACGAGGCGCACCTGGCGCTCAAGGAATTCGGCGCGGACAAATTTGAGATCGTCACGCCGCCGTTGAGCATTCTGGCCGAGCCGCCGGTGGCCGTCGTGGACAAGACCGCCGGGCGGCACGGCACGCAGGCCGTCGCGCAGGCTTACCTCGAACACCTTTATTCGGACGAGGGCCAGGAAATCGCGGCGAAAAATTTTTACCGCCCGCGCAATGCCGCCATTGCTGAAAAATACGCCGCCAACTTCACCAAATTGAAACTGGTAACGGTGGATCAGGAATTTGGCGGCTGGGCCAGGGCGCAGAGAACCCATTTCGCCGACGGCGGCGTTTTTGACCAGATTTTCCTACCATAAAACCATGAAATGCGGCGACACGTCGCCGCTTTTCACGACGCGACATGTCGCGTCGGATCAAAGCGCAGACATGTCCGCGCACTCCAAATAAATCACCATGACCATTGCCGAAACTCCATTCAAACTTGCGACACAATCGCCGCGCCTCCGCCGGCGCTCCATTGCCGACCTGCTCGCGCCGCTCGAAAAAATCGCCGCCTCTTCGCCGAATCTGGTCGCGAATCACGAGGCGCATTTCGAAACCGGCGGCGAGACTTATGAATTGCCGCGTTATCTCTTCGTCGGGCCGAAGGGCGGCGACACGCCGATACGCATCGGCATTTTCGCCGCCCTTCACGGTGACGAGCCGGAAGGCGCGCACGCAATTGTTCAATTCATCAAATTGCTCGAAGCGAAACCGGAACTGGCCGCCGGTTACTACCTGTCGTTTTATCCGGTTTGCAATCCGACCGGATTTGAGGACGGCACAAGATTTTCGCGCGGCGGTAAGGATTTGAACCGCGAGTTTTGGAACAACTCCGTCCAGCCGGAAGTCCGGTTGCTTCAAGCCGAACTTGTTTCGCGCTCGTTTCAGGGCGTCATTTCGCTGCACACCGACGACACGAGCGACGGCTTTTACGGCTTTGCCCACGGCGCGACGCTGACGAAGCATCTGATTGAACCCGCGTTGCAGGCCGCCGAAAAACTGCTCGCGCGCAACGAACGCCAGATCATTGACGGCTTTCGCGCCCGCAACGGCGTCATTTCCGACAAACACGGCGGCATTTTGAGCGCGCCGCCGAAAGTGCGCCCGCGCCCGTTTGAAATCAGCTTGAAAACGCCCGCCGCGCCGCCGGAGTATCTTAAACAATACGCATTCGCAGCGGCGTTGCAGGCCATTTTGGCCGAATACCGACAGTTCATCGCCTACGCGCCCAACCTGTAAAATTTATGAGCAAAATTTACAACGACATCACTGAAACCATCGGCAACACCCCGCTCGTGCGGCTGAACCGCACGGCGAAAAAACACGGCGCTCTCGCCGAGGTGCTGCTCAAACTAGAGTTCTTCAACCCGCTTTCCAGCGTCAAGGACCGCATTGGCATTGCCTTGATTGACGCCGGAATCAAGGCCGGGAAAATCAACCAGGACACGGTGCTCATCGAGCCGACCAGCGGCAACACCGGCATTGCGCTGGCGTTCGTCGCGGCGGCGAAGGGATTGAAATTGATTTTGACGATGCCCGAAACGATGAGCCTGGAACGCCGGAAGCTGTTGAAAATCCTCGGCGCGAAACTCGTGCTCACCGATGGCGTCAAGGGCATGAAAGGCGCCATTGCCAGGGCCGAGGAATTGAACAAACAAATTCCAAACAGCTTCATTCCACAGCAGTTTTCCAATCCGGCAAACCCGGAAATTCATCGCAAGACGACCGCCGAGGAAATCTGGCGCGACACCGACGGCAAGGTGGATTTTGTCGTGGCGGGCGTGGGCACAGGCGGCACCATCACGGGCGTTGCGGAGGTCATCAAAAAACGCAAGCCGTCATTCAAGGCTGTTGCCGTTGAGCCGGCGAAGTCGCCGGTCATTTCCGGCGGCACGCCCGGCCCGCACAAGTTGCAGGGCATCGGCGCGGGATTCATTCCGGGAAACTTGAACACCAGGATCGTGGACGAAACCATCAAGGTGGACGAAACGGATTCCGGCCCGGTTTCCAAGGAGGTCAACCAGCTCGACGGCATTCCCATCGGCATATCCAGCGGCGCGGCGGTTTGGGCCGCGCTGCAGGTGGCCAAACGCCCGGAAAACAAGGGCAAAACCATCGTAGTCATTGTGCCATCATCGGCCGAACGCTATCTTTCGACGTGGCTGTTCGCCGACATCAATACGGATGCCGATGACGTAAGTAATCTATTTTCACACAATACATAATTAGTAATTATTGCATTCAACCGATCCCATAAATAATACGAACAATCAACGACGATTATAGAAATTATGAGCACAACATCCCAAGGCTTGAGCACACTCGCATTGCACGCCGGCCAGGTTCCCGATCCAACCACGACCGCGCGCGCCGTGCCGATTTACCAGACGACGTCCTACGTCTTCAAAAACACCGATCACGCGGCGAATCTTTTCGCCTTGAAGGAATTCGGGAACATCTACACCCGCATCATGAATCCGACCACCGACGTATTCGAGCAGCGCATTGCCGCGCTGGAAGGCGGCACCGGCGCGCTGGGCGTGGCATCCGGCTCGGCGGCCATCACCTTTGCCCTGCTGGCCATCACGCGGCTGGGCGACGAAATTGTGGCGGGCAACAACCTTTACGGCGGCACCTACCAGCTCTTCCATTACACCTTGCCCAAGCTGGGCCGCACGACGAAGTTCGTGAACTCGCGCGACCCGGAAGCGTTCCGCAAGGCCATTACGCCGAAAACCCGCGTGATTTACATCGAGACCATCGGCAACCCGAAACTCGACGTGCCGGACTTTGAAGCGATTGCAAAAATCGCGCACGAGGCCGGACTTCCGCTCGTCGTGGACAACACGGTTGGAGTTGGGCTGGTGCGGCCGTTTGATCACGGCGCGGACATCATCGTTACATCCGCCACGAAATATATTGGCGGTCACGGCACGTCCATCGGCGGCGTCATCGTGGACTCCGGCAAGTTCAAGTGGAACAACGGCAAGTTCCCGGAGTTCACCGAACCAGATCCGAGCTATCACGGTTTGGTCTATTGGGACGCATTGAGCAACGTGCCCGGTTTGGGCAACGTGGCCTTCATCCTCAAGGTGCGCGTCACCCTGCTGCGCGACATCGGCGCGGCATTGAGTCCGTTCAACTCGTTCCTTTTTTTGCAGGGACTGGAAACCTTGCCGCTACGCCAGAAACAACATTCCGCCAACGCGCTCGAAATCGCGCGCTGGCTCAAAACACATCCGCTGGTGACTTGGGTGACTTATCCCGGCCTGCCGGACGATCCGAGCCACAAGATCGCCTCGAAGTATCTGAAGCACGGCTTTGGCGGTCTGGTCGGCTTTGGCGTCAAGGGCGGACTGGAAGCGGGGAAGAAATTCATCAACTCGGTGAAACTGCTCTCGCACCTCGCCAACATCGGCGACGCAAAATCACTGGTTATTCATCCGGCTTCGACCACGCACTCGCAGTTGACGCCAGCCGAGCTGGAAGAAACCGGCGCGACGCCCGATTATATCCGTCTCTCCGTCGGCTTGGAGGACGTGGCCGACATCAAGGCGGACATTGACCAGGCATTGCGGATTGCCGCAGCATGACGGGAAATAACATGAACCGGATTGGAGTTCAACGCAGATGACGAAAGCGCACGCCAGCATCGCCCGGGGCGATCTTCAGGATCAGAAGATCACGAATTACAAGTCGCCATTGGGCGTGACGCGGACGGAAACCGTCACACTGCCGGGGCTGCGAACCCAGTCCGGTTTCGTGTTCGATCGGGTTGAAGTTTCGTTTCAAACCCTCGGAAAACTCTCGCCCGAAAAAGACAACGCCGTCCTCATTTGCCCCGCGCTGTCGGGCGACGCGCACGTGGCCGGCATGAATCCCGACACCGGCCGCCCGGGCTGGTGGGATTATCACGTCGGCCCCGGCAAGGCGATTGACACCGGCAAGTTCTTCGTCATTTGCGCCAGCGTGCTGGGCGGTTGCAACGGCAGCACCGGACCGTCGTCGCCGAATCCCAAGACCGGCAAACCTTACGCGATGGATTTTCCGCCCGTGACCATCCGGGACATGGTGGCGGTGCAGACGCGGTTGATCGCGCGGCTTGGAATCAAGCGCCTCTTTGCCGTCGTTGGCGGTTCGATGGGCGGCATGCAGGCGCTGGTTTGGGCGCTGGATTACCCGGAGCTTGTCCACACCTGCATTCCGATTGCGACCTGCACGGCGCACAGCGCGATGCAAATCGCGTTCAACGAAATCGGCCGGCGCGCAATAATCACCGATCCCGACTGGAACGGCGGCAATTACACCGCCGCCCGCCGGCCCCGGCATGGCCTGGCCGTGGCGCGCATGGTGGGGCACGTGACTTATTTGAGCGAATTCGCCATGACCCGGAAGTTCGGGCGGAAGCCGCAGATTCAATCCCAGGCTGATGAAGATTCGCCGGCGGATTTCTCGGTTGAAGGTTATCTTTATCACCAGGGGCAGAGTTTCGTCAAACGGTTCGACCCCAATTCCTATCTCTACCTCACCAAGGCGCTGGACCAGTTTGAACTGTTTGAAAACGTCCCGGTTGCGGAGGCATTGCGCCGGGTGCGGGCGCATTTCCTGGTCATATCGTTTGCGTCCGACTGGCTTTACCCCCCGCCGCAATCGCGAGATCTGGTTCGTCTGCTCAAGCGCGCCAGCGTCCCCGTGACTTACATCAACCTTGAGACCGAATACGGCCATGACTCGTTCCTTATCGAGAACCCCGCCTTTGCGAATATTTTGAGCCACTATCTGGAAAACGAATACCGCCATCGGCGGAATTGAACCATGCACCCAGGCATTTACGAAACTGTTTTGCGCTGGATTCCCGAAAAATCCCGCGTGCTGGATTTGGGCGCCGGCGACGGCGCGTTTCTCGCCCGTCTGGTTCAAACCCGGCAGGTGACGGGTGAAGGTGTGGAAAAAGATTCCGCCCTGGTCGCCCGCTGCGTCGAACGCGGACTGGTCGTGCATCAGGGCGACATCGCGGACGGTCTGGACCAATATGGCGACCGCACTTTTGATTTCGTGCTGCTGCTCGGAACGTTTCAGGAACTGGTTTTGCCGGCGGAAATTCTCCGCGAGGCGTTTCGCGTCGGAAACGACGTCATTGTTGCCTACGCCAATTTTGCCCACGTTCGCGTGCGCCTTCAGATGCTGTTCCGGGGGCGCACTCCGGTGACCCGCTCGCTGCCGCAGCCGTGGTATCGCACGTCGAACCTGCACTTTCTTTCCATCCTGGATTTCCAGCAATTTGCACGCGACCTCGGCGTTCGCGAAAACGCCCGCGCCTTTTTCAATGCGCGCGGCGCGGTCCGTTTTTTGCCCAACCTTCGCGCGGAGGAGGCGGTCAGCCGGCTTCGGGTTGAGGCAGTTTCTTCGACTCCAGTTTCAACGGAACCAGGGAAAACGAAAAATGAAACCCGTCAAATTTGAATCGTAAATCCCGAGTCGCGCATTTACAACGGCATCACTGAAACCATCGGCAACACCCCGCTGATGCGGCTGAACCGCGCGGCGAAAAAACACGGCGCTCTCGCCGGTGTGCCGCTTAAACTCGAGTTCTTCAACCCGCTCTCCAGCGAACGATGCCTGTCCACGTGGCTGTTCGCCGACATCAACACGGATTTCGGACGACATTAGCGGCTTGCTAACGGCGGCGTAAAAGCTTTTGCTTTTGCGGTTTCAAAAAATCGTGGCGACCAGTCAAACAGGAGTCAAAAAATTCAGTGTGTTGCCGGGCTTCAAATTGACGCTCGGCTTCACCCTCTTTTATCTGGGGTTGATCGTGCTGATTCCATTGGCGGCGACGTTCGGCAAGACGGCGTCGCTCTCGTGGGCGCAGTTCTGGCACGCGGTCGCCTCGCCGGCCGCGCTGGCGGCGTATCGCTTGAGCTTTGGCGTGTCGCTGCTCGCGGCAATGGTCAATGCTGTGTTCGGCCTCATTGTCGCCTGGGTGCTTGTGCGCTACCAATTCTGGGGCAGGCGTCTCGTGGACGCGCTGGTGGATTTGCCGTTCGCGCTGCCGACGGCGGTGGCGGGCATCACGCTCGCGGCGCTTTACTCCGAGAACGGCTGGATTGGCTATTTTTTTGCGTCATGGAATCCACGCCAGAGTTTGATTTATCATTCGCATCATCTTATCAGCGAACTTTTGAAAGTCTCGTGGTTACATTCTTTCATAGATTTTTCTATTTCCGTTTTTCGTCCGGTGTGGCATTGGTTCGTCGTTCACACGCCAAACTCGTCGTTGCACATTCAAATTTCTTACACGTGGCTCGGCGTGTTCGTCGCGCTCACCTTCATCGGCCTGCCGTTCATCGTCCGCACCTTGCAGCCGGTGCTGGAAGACCTCGACTTGGAAGTTGAGGAAGCCGCCGCGAGCCTCGGCGCGAACCGGTTCAAAACCTTTTTCCGCGTCATCCTGCCGATGATTTTTCCGGCGCTGCTCACCGGCTTCGCGCTGGCGTTCGCCCGCGCGCTCGGTGAATACGGCTCGGTCGTCTTCATTTCCAGCAACATTCCGTTGAAGTCGCAAATCGTGCCGGTGCTCATCATGAGCAAGCTGGAGCAATTCGATTACGCGGGCGCGACGGCGCTGGCGGTGGTGATGCTTGTCGTTTCCTTTTTGCTGCTGCTGGCCATCAACCTGCTCCAATGGTGGAGCACGCAACATCGCGAAAGGATTTGATTCATGGGACCCGCCTCCGCATTTCAAACCATCCGCCGCGCCGGGCGTCTTCGCTCGACGGGCGAGCCGGTCTTGGTGCGCTGGATTTTGATCGCGGTCGCGCTTGCCTTTCTCGCCTTGTTTCTGGTCGTGCCGCTCGTGGCGGTGTTTGCGGAGGCGTTTTCCAGGGGCGTCGGTTATTATTTTCACACGCTCGCCGACCCGATAACCTTGAGCGCCGTCAAATTGACGCTGCTCACCGCCGCGATTGTGGTTCCGCTGAACTGCGTTTTCGGCGTCGCGGCGGCGTGGGCGATTGCGAAGTTTGATTTCCCGTTCAAAAATATTTTGACCACGTTGATTGATCTGCCATTCGCGGTGTCGCCGGTGATTGCTGGTTTGATTTATGTTCTGGTTTTCGGCGCGCAGGGCTGGTTCGGTCCGTGGCTCATCGAACACAACATCCGGATCATTTTTGCCGTGCCGGGCATCGTGCTGGCGACGACGTTTGTGACCTTCCCCTTCGTCG
>JBEKRA010000060.1:0-9287 GCA_049519195.1 Verrucomicrobiota bacterium | reverse complement strand
TTTCCCCGAATTGGATTTGACGGGTTCCTACGGTTACAGCGGCTCTGGAATGGAATTCGACAACGCGGTGGATCAGACCGGCGAGGGCAACGCCCCGTTTTACACCTATGGCGCGAGGCTCACTATTCCGCTCGGCAACATCGGCCCGCGCAACCAATACAAGGCCACCAAGGCGGCGTTGCAGCAGATTGAACTGCAATTCAAACAACTTGAACAAAACATCCTGGTGCAGATTGACAACGCGGTTGGCGTAGCCCGATCCGATTATGAAAGCGTGCAGGCCACGCGGCAGGCGCGCATTTACGCCGAGGCCGCGCTGGACGCCGAACAGAAGACCTATGCCGTCGGCAAGGCCACTACCTTTGAAGTGCTGACGTATCAAAATAATCTGACCGCCGCTCGCTCGCAGGAAATCCGGGCGCTCGCTAATTACAACGAGGCGCTTGTTGATCTTGCCAGACAGGAAGGCTCCACGCTCGAACGCTACAACATCAACATCGAGGCGAAGTGATTTTAGGGAGGGACGCCGTGCCGGCGTCCCAAATCAGAACTGGACGGCGACACGTCGTCCCTCCCATTACCAAAAATGCCACGCCCCGCGCCAAACGATCCACGCGCCGAGCAGAAAATTGGTGATGGCGTGCGCCGTCATCGCGTCGCCCAGCCGGTTTTTGCGGATGACCAGCCACTGATAGGCTGCGCCGCATAAAATGCCAGCCAGCCATTCGTTGTGCGAAAAGCCGAAGACGGCGGCGGTCGCCAGGAACGGCCACGGCAAAAACCGGTTCAACGGCACGGACAGAAATTCCTGCCGCGCAATGAAGCGATACAAAAATGAGCGGTAAAAAACCTCCTCCAGCGGCGGAACGACAAAAGCCGAGCCAAGAATCCGCGTGACAATGAAAAGCCACGCCAGCGCGGAGGCGGAACCGAATTGTTCATTTGGATTCCACAACGCCGCCGGTTTTGCCGGCGGATGTGAAATACCGAGTTTCACCCAGAGAGAATTTTGGGTCGTCCAGTCGCCGCTGACGCCAACCCAGATCGCAAAAATTCCAACGCCGACCACAACCGCCTCCCAACTGAACGCCCAGCGCATTTCAGAAACCAGCGGGCGCATTTCCCAAATCAGCCACGCACCAACGAGCGTTTTGGCCAGATAAAACCAGTAAGCCGACGCCGCGCCGAATTCCCCCTGGCAAAAGGTCAGCGCGAGAAAAACGAGGAACGGCGCCACGCGGGCGGCCACGGGCTTGGCGGGGATTTTTTCCAGAAGGCGCACGCGAAAAAGTTGCGGGATTTATTCGCCGATTACCAGCGTCTTCTGCGAGCCGTCCTGTCGCTGTAAGATGATGCTGCTCTTCAAAATTTGTTTTACCTCAAAGCCGGCCACTCGGTCGCCGGCGCTGACGGTCCGGCCATTCACTATCGCCAGCGGGCGCGCGGTGTTGAAAATGATGCCCTGAACCTTTGGAAATTGCTCCACCGCGACGACTGCCGGCGGCGGATTCGTGTTTGTGGCCGGCGGAGGCGGGGTGTTGGTCTTGGGGGCTGGCACAGGCACGGCAGCCACCTGTGGCGGCGCGGGTGCAGGCGCGGTTTCAGCCGGCGGCGGCTCGGAAATGCCGGGCGTCTTCGCAGTCGCGGATGGCGGCGCCTTGTGTCCAAACAAGGCCGGACCGAGGAAAATACCCACGGCGGCGAGAAATAAAACCGCGGCCGCCGCCAGAATCCAGACGGCGCCGCCGCGCGCGGGAGATTCGACGGGCGGCAACGGCGGCGCGCCGGACGGCGGATTATTCCGCTGCGATTCCCGGGCGCGCTTGAGCGCATCGTTGATCAGGCTCATGCGTGAATGTCTCCTTCCAGCTCGCGGATGGCGCGGCCCACCATGCGATGGGTGATGTGGTCGCTGTGCTCGACATAGCCGGCGAGCAGCGCCTTGTCGCAGACGGCGTTGACGAGCCGCGGGATGCCCCGGCTGTAAAAATAAATCCGCCACAACGCGGGCCGGGTGAAATACGGCGCGCCCTTCGCGCCTGCCAGTTCCAGCCGGTGATGA
The DNA here is from genome assembly GCA_049519195.1 of Verrucomicrobiota bacterium. GTDB lineage: Bacteria > Verrucomicrobiota > Verrucomicrobiia > Limisphaerales > UBA11358 > UBA11358. The sequence goes on along the minus strand of JBEKRA010000060.1, from coordinate 7,225 downwards.
ACGTATTGGGGCACCTCGAAGCGCGTGAGCGGCTTGAGATGATACCGCACCGTGATGCGCTGGCGGAGCTGCCGCAGGCGCGGGCTGTTCAGCCGGTCGCGCAATTCCGGCTGGCCGAGCAGGACGATTTGCAGCAGCTTGCGGTCATCGGTCTCGATGTTGGAAAGCAGGCGGACCTGTTCGAGCAGCTCCTCGGTCAGATTTTGCGCCTCGTCAATGATGAGCACGGATACCCGGCCATCCCCGGCTTGTTTCAGAAGAAATTCGTTGATGATCGCCAGCATGTCGAGCCGGTCGAGATTAAGACTGCCCACCGGCAGGCCGAATTCCGTCGCGATGGCCTTCATCAATTCATTCGCGTTGAGCACGGGATTCAAAATCAGCGCGGTGGCAAACTGGCCGTCGAGCTGCTCCAGCATCGCGCGGCACAACGTCGTCTTGCCCGCGCCCACCTCGCCGGTGAGCTGCACGAAGCCCTTGCGCTCGCGGATGCCGTAGAGCAGATGATTCAGCGCTTCGCGGTGCTTGCCGCTGTGGAAAAGGAAGCGCGGGTTCGGCGTGAGGTCGAACGGCGCCTGCTTTAATCCGTAAAACTCCAGATACACGACGACTGTTTAGCACAATCCGAATTTAAGGAAAGCGAAAGGTGAAAATGAAAACGTGACGCGTGAAACGTGAATCGCGCCGGCGCGGCTTGCGGCTTTCACGCATTACGTTTTACGTTTCACACTTCACGGAGAATTTCCCGCGCCGCCGCGACCAACGCTTCCGCCTCCGCCTGCGCGCCGAGGGTGATGCGCAGATAATTCTTCACTTCTGGAAAATCAAACCAGCGGACGAGGATTTTCCGTTCGCGCAACAGGCTCTGCCATTCGCGGGCGCTAGTGGCACGGGCATCTTGCCCGTGAATTTCTTTGGGACGAACAGGCGGGGACGCCTGTGCCACCACCGGCGGCTGAACCAGAATGAAATTCGTCCGGCTCGGAAAAACGCGGAAGCCGAGCTTCGTCAGCTCGCGCGACAGCCGCTCGCGCGTGGCGATGATCTTCTTGAAATTCGCGCGGTAGTATTTCAAATCACCCAGCGTCGCCACGGCGGCGGCCTGGCCGAGGCCGTTGACGTTGTAGCTGTCACGGATTTTGTGGAGCGCGGTGATAAGTTCCGCGTGTCCGACGAAATAGCCGACGCGCTGGAAGCACAGCGAATACGCCTTGGAAAACGTCCGGGCCACGAGGACGTGTGGAAATTTCAACGCCAGCTTCATCGCGTTTTCATCGGCGAAATCCACATAAGCCTCATCCAGCACCGTCACGCCGCGTTGCGCCTTGCAAAGCGCGGCAAGTTCGCGAGTCGCGTAACCGCGCCCGCTCGGTGCGTTCGGCGTCGTCACAAAAGTCAGCGCCGCGTCGAATCTCCAGCCGTTTGGAGTTTCGCATTCAGGCGGCTTCCCGCTTCCCTTTTTCAATTCCACGACGCTTGGCAAACCAAAATCCGATTTGAGCGGCACGGGATTTTTCGCCGCGCCGTGGATGTCCGCAAGCACCGGATACAGCGAATAGCTCGGCGTGAAAAATTGGACAGTGTTTTTCGGCAGGAGCGCGGGCAGCTTGCCCGCGAGTTTCGTTTGAGAAACGCGGGCAAGCTGCCCGCGCTCCAATGGCTCCACAAACGCCCGCACCGCCAGCGCCAGCAATTCATCCGAGCCATTTCCCACGATGATGTTTTCCGGTTTGCAGCCGTGCAGCCGCGCCAGCTTTTCGCGCAACGCCAGCGCCGTCGGGTTCGGATACAGCCGCAACCGCCCGTCCACAGCCGCCTTGACCGCCGCCAGCACGCGCGGCGACGGCGGATACGGATTTTCGTTGGTGTTGAGCTTGATCAACCCCTTGATTTTCGGCTGCTCGCCATAAACGTAAGGATGCAGCTCGCGCACCAGCGGGCGGATCAATCTATTTAAATCCATTCTGCTCATTGTGCCATTAAAGATGCAATAGTTGACCGTGAACTTGCCTTCGTTGCAATCGGAAACAACTGCACCGAACCGGGCAAGCCCGATGGCAGGGGCTGAATCATGTTTCAAAATCTACAATTCGTTCGCCTCACCCAACCAAATGGCGTGTCCGGTTTATCGCGCTACGATGGCGGCGCACCCACCTTCTGCGACGGGGCGTCGCAGCTACACGTGGCGGCAACCGCATCGTTCCGGTTTGATGACCGGATCGCCGGTCGCGAGCGGGACTTTTTTCACTTCGGGATTCTGGCGGACTTTTTCGCGCGTCACCGCCACGATCGCCGAAACGGGACTTTAGCCGGCACCAGACCAATTTCGCCGGTTCCAGCGCGTGTTCCCCGGATTCGCGCATGGGAAATTTTATTTTGGAATGGACGATTGGGGGGAGCGCGCCCGCCACGGGCGCAGTTTCCAGCGCCCTCGCTGGAAACATCGGGGAATGTGTTCGACGAGGGCGTCGAACACGACAGCCGGGGCGGCTTGGCCGCGCCATGTCTTTGCGTTTATTTTTTCAGTGGCGTTGCCGGAGAATGTGAATTACGCGGTCGAGAGTTGGTATGGCGGTCGCTGCCGCGCCGCCCTGGTATTTGTGCTGCGGGGCACCGCAGCCCTACCGTTCCTGGAATCCGTCCCCGCCGTTTCCGCCAAGCTCAAAGCGCCGGTCACGGCTGACCGGAAGTTTGAGGATGTGGTGAAGTCGGCGCGGGATGCGGCGGTGCTCGTTTTGATTTACTGATTTATCCGCGAATTGCGCGAATTGACACGAATTTGTTTTCATTGGCGCAAATTCGCGAGGGTATGAGTTTAGTTGACGGGCGTCCTGAAAACTCAGGCAGCGTTGCAGGACGGACGGAAACTGGGGCATCATAAGAGCCTGTTGGACGCCAACCAGCAGGCGGCTTGCGGGAGATGTTCGCGAATTACGCCTGGAGTTTAATCTCCGCTTTCGTGAATGAGCACCGGCGAAAAGCACCTACACGGGGACCGCCCCGCATACCTGAGTGCATGTCATCGCCTGACCCATTTCCATCCGCCTGCTCAACCAAAGCAGACCATGAATAAAAATGCAAATGCAAACCTCGCCGGACGGGTGATAGGCTTCGATTCCCACCCCGACACCTTTACCGCCGCGCTGCTGCAAGGCCCCACGCCTGCCGCCGCCGTGCTGGAAAAGACGTTTAACCGGGTGCCGATGGCCCAACTCACCCACTGGGCCAAAAAGAACACCACCTCCCAGGATCTGTTTGTGCTGGAAGCTTCGGGCAACAGTTTCCAAGTTGTGCGCACGCTGGCCGCCATTGAGCGCAAGGCCCTGGTGCTGGAGAGTTGCCAGATGGGCAGGGCTCAATGAAGCTCATGCCAACAACGACAAGATCAGCGCCGTGCGCATCGGCAAGGCGTATCTGGCGGGCACCGCCAAAACCGTCTGGGTGCCCGATGCCAAGACCCAGGAACGGCGCGACTGGTTTCATGCCCATCGCAAAGCCGTCAAACGCACCACCCAGATGCGCAACCGGTTGCTTTCCTATTTGAGCGACCAGGGCGTGCGGCTGGCCAAAGGCACCCCGCTGGCCAAGGGGCCGACCGCCGAAGGCCAACTCCGCCCACTCAAAAAGTGGTCGCCCCGCCAATGGCGGGTCATCGAAGGGATGCTCATGGAACTGCGCCACGCCGACGAGCAGCGGGATCACTGGCGCAGCCTGATCGCCCAGGAAGTGCTGGCCGACCCGCAACTGCTGTCCATCGTCCGGCTCTGCGGCGTCCGGGAAATGGTGGCCTTTGCCTTGGGCGCACTCATCGGCGATATCAAGCGTTTTGCCGAACCCCGCAAACTGGTCAAATACACCGGCCTCAATCCGGCGTTTGACCACAGCGGCCAGGGCCAATGGTCCGGCGGCATCGCCGGCCACGGCCGCAAAGACCTGCGCGGTTTGTTGATCGAATCGGCACAGGCCATCTTGCGTTCCCACCATCCGCTGGCCAAGTGGGGCAAAAAGCTGCTGGCCCGCAAAGGCTCGGTCAATCTGGCGGCGGGGGCGGTCGCGCGCAAACTGGCGGTGGCCGTCTGGTATCTGCTGATGGGACGTTGGATCCCGCTGGAAGAAATTGACGAACGGCTGGCCCTGAAAGCCGGGAAAATCATCACCAGCGTTGGCACCAAAGGACTCAAGCAACTGGGCAAAACCCGCCCGGCCTTGCGAAAGGAAACCTTCAACTTGCTGACAACAGGGCGTGTTTATATGCTGGCCCCCAATAAAACATTCGCGTCCGCAGGATGAAGCAAAAAAGAAGAACGCTTTTAATGAAAAAAAACTTGTCTAACCACATACCTGTATTTCGTGGTGAACAATGAAACCGCTCGCGGAGTGCAAGCTCTACACTTTCGTGGATACGGCCTATTTGCATGGCCGCGCGCCCGAACTTGTCGCCTGGCAACTCTGCGTCGGCGGCAGCGACCTCATCCAGCTTCGCGCCAAAAATTCTTCGCCCGATGAAATCCATGCGATGGCCGAAATAATCCTGCCAATTACCAGGGCCGCCAACGTCGGATTCGTCATCAACGATTACGACGACGTCGCGCGGGAACTGGACGCGGACTTTTGCCATCTGGGACAGGAAGATTTTTTCGATGCCGGATACAAGAGCGTCATCGAATTATGGGGCATGGAAAACAAATTGCGGATTGGTTTGTCAACACATTCGCCGGAACAGGCAAAACGCGCGATGAAAGCAGACGCGGATTACATCGCCATCGGGCCGGTGTTTGCCACCGGCACCAAGCCGACCGCCAAACCTGTGACGCTAGATTACGTCCGCTGGGCGGCGGAGAATGTGACCGTTCCGTGGTTCGCCATCGGCGGCATCAATCTGGAAAATCTCGGCGACGTTCTGGCGGCGGGCGCAAAACGCATTTGCGTCGTCTCCGCCATCCTCAACGCGCCGGACGTGACGAAGGCCTGCGCGGAATTCCGGAAACGTCTGGCATAGGAGCGCGGACAGCTTGTCCGCGAGTTGATTTTGTGTTGGATGAACAGACAGACAGGCCGTGCGCGCTCCAATCCGCAGTAACAAAAAATGAAACGCGACATTCGGCAACTCATTCGTGACAAAAGCGAATGGACCGAGCCGTTGTCGGAATCGGATAAATCGCCAGGCTTTCGCGGCTGGCATTCGCGCGGTTACCTGCCGCATTTCGACGCGCCGGGTTTGTTGCAAATGATCACTTATCGTTTGCACGACGCCATGCCGGCCAATCGGCGGCACGAGTGGGCGGAATTGTTGAAGATTGAAGATGAGCGGGAGCGACGGACAAAAGTCGAGGCGTATCTGGATGCGGGTCATGGCGAGTGCCATCTGCGCCGCCCGGAAATTGCTTCCGTCATCCAGGAAAATTTATTGTATTTTGATGGCACACGCTATCGGTTGCTGGCGTGGGTGGTCATGCCCAATCATGTCCATGCCTTGATCGAAATGCGGGAAACACCAATGGCAGCCGTTGTCCGAAGCTGGAAATCCTTCACGGCGAATGAAGCCAACCGGTTGCTCGGTCGAGCGGGAACCTTCTGGCAGCCGGAATATTTTGACCGTTACATCCGGGATGAAGAACACCTCGGCAAAGCGATCCGTTACATTGAAAACAATCCGGTGAAAGCAGGGCTTGCGAGATTGCCGGAAGAATGGATTTTCAACGGCGCGTATTTTCGCAGCAGGGGCAGGAACGTGGACACCTTGTCCACGAGTTGAAATTATTGCTTCGCCTTACGCGCGGACAAGCTGTCCGCGCTCCTATCCTTCGCACATTTGTAAAAACTCCGCCTCGCCCAAAATCTTCACACCAAGCTCCTGCGCCTTGGCGAGCTTGGAACCGGCTTCTTCGCCCGCCAGCACAAAATCCGTTTTCTTGCTTACGCTGCCGCTCACTTTGCCGCCGGCGGCTTCAATCTTGGCCGTGGCTTCCTCGCGCGTCAGCGTCGGCAGCGTGCCGGTCAGCACAAACGTCTTGCCGGCAAAAATAGGAGCGCCGAGCATTGCTCGGCCAGTTGCATCGGCGGCTCCCGACACGCGGAGCGATGCTCCGCGCTCCGGCTTGATGTCCAGTTCGCGGATGCGGGCGAGAACTTTCTTTCCGGCGTGCGACGCGAAATAATCCAGCACGCTCGCCGCCGCCACCGGACCAACTTCCACCAGCTTCGCTTTCAAGCCACCGGTCTCCAACCGCGATTCAATTTCGGCAATCTCCGCCTTGAGTTCCGCATCACGCTTTTCACGCGCAGCTTTTTCGGCCTCGTTCTTCGGAGGATTCTTGCGCGAGCGCGGGCTGATTTCGGCGCGTTCGCCTTCCTTCGCGCCGAGGTCGCGGATGTCGCGCAGGACTTCGGAGTCCGCGAGCGCATCCAGTGATTCGTGCGTGGCGGCGAGTTGCTTGGCGGTGGCTTCGCCCACGTCGGCAATCGCCAGCGCCATAATCCAGCGCGAGAGCGGCGCGGTCTTGGCGCGCTGGAGCGCGTCGAGAATTTTCGTGGCGTTCTTCTCGCCGAACACCCGCGGCTCGTCGTCCGTGCCGAGATTCAGTTTGCCGAGCTGCTCCAGTTTCAAATCGAACAGGTCGAGCGGTTCCTTGACGAGGCCGCGTTCAACGAGTTTTTCGGCTACGATGCCGCCGAGCGATTCGAGGTCGAGCGCCTTGCGTTGCGCGAAATACTCGACGCGCCGCATGAGCTGTGCCGGGCAGCCCGCGATGTTTTGGCAGCGCCACGCGACCTCTTCATTTTCTGTCGGAGGGACGAGATCCGCGAGTCCCTGACTGCCGGCTTTTGATTGGGGACTCGTGGAACTCGTCCCTCCGGTTTTGATTTTATCTTTCGTAATCTGCCCGCCGCACGCGGGGCATTTGCCGCCGACGTGCTTGAACAGGTCAAATTCCTTCGCGCCGGACGGACGTTTGGTTTTCACTACTTCAAAAATTTCCGGGATGACCATGCCGGCCTTGCGGACGACCACGGTGTCGCCGATGCGGATGTCTTTGCGGCGGATTTCGTCCTCGTTGTGCAGCGTGGCGCGCGAAATGGTCGAGCCTTGAACAAAAACGGGTTTGAGTTCGGCCACTGGCGTTAGCACGCCGGTGCGCCCGACTTGCACGGTTATGGCCTTGAGCACGGTTTCGGCGGGCGTAATCCACGGCACGGGTTTGTGGACGATGGCGTAGCCCGGCGC
>JBEKRA010000059.1:0-11858 GCA_049519195.1 Verrucomicrobiota bacterium | reverse complement strand
TTCGTGGATTTGCTGGCGCAAAAAAACCAGGAGGCCGAGCTGACCGGGGTGGCCGGGCGCGAGTTGCAGCGCATCAACGCCATCGTGACGCAGATGCTGCGGTTCGCCGCGCCGAAGGCCGCGACGTTCGCCGCCGTGCCGATGCATGATTTGCTCGACCATTCGCTGCGGCTGCTGCAGCACCAGATTGGCGCGAAGATGATTTCGTTGCGGCGGAATTACCGCGCCGCGCCGGACACGGTGCGCGGCGACGACGCGCAATTGCAGCAGGTGTTCATGAACCTGCTGCTCAACGCGATTGAGGCGATGGACACGAACGGCGTGCTGACGGTGGGCACGGAAATTACCGGGGACGGCGGGCAGCGGCTGCTGAAAATTCACATTCAGGACACCGGCGCGGGCGTCGCGCGGGAAAATCTTGGCCGGCTGTTCGAGCCGTTTTTCACGACCAAGAAAAACGGCACGGGTCTGGGGCTGGCGATTTCCAAAAGCGTCGCGCTGGAGCATCACGGGACAATTGAAGCGCGGAGTGAAATCGCCAAAGGCTCGACGTTCACGCTGACGCTGCCGGCAATTTGACGCCGCCTTTGTCTTCGGGAAAAATCGAAAACGAGCATGACGACGAGGACGAGAAGGATTTATTGCCCGACGAGGTGATACGGCTCAACGGTGTCGCCGCCGACGCCGTGGCGCGGATGCGCCTTGATGGAGAAACTGAACGCGACGGTGTAATCTTCCCGCCCGTTGCTGTTGTTCGTCACGCGGAAGGTCAGCGCGCCGGTCCAACTGCGCAAGTCTCGATAGACGGTGTAGAATTGGTTCTGCAACCGTCCGTCCATGGCGCTGAAATTGTGCGTGGCGCGGAAACCCCAGTTGTCGTTCACGCGCAAAAACATCGTGCTGCTGATGAGATTGTCGCCGCTGTCCAAAAATCCGGCGCGCGAATACATGTGGCCGAGGCTCCAGCTCCACCATTCGTTCGGCCTGAACGTGAACTGGTGATACGCGAGGTTCAGCAGGCTGCTGTTGATGTCGTAGCGCGTCTGGGACTCCAGCATGAGCCAAGAGCGCGGACGGAAAGCGAGGAAGGAATACAGGTCGTTGAACGTGTTCTGGCCGGCTTCAGGGTGCAGCCGCCAATCGAGCATGACGTTCCAGTCGAGGAGATTCTGGAGTTCGCCGGCGCGTTTGGTCTGGAGCGTGTTACGCAGGCCGAAGCGGATGACGTTCTGGCTGTCAATCGAATCAATGTCGTTGTAATCGGGCAGTTGGATCGGCAGGAGCAGCGGGCTTGGCAGCAAGGTGTCAAACTGCGGCAATTGCGGCGGCAACGTGCTGGGGCGCGGCACAAACGCGTAACTCGCCGACGGCTCGACGATGTGGCGCAGGCCGTCCATGTCCAGCAGCGAATTCGTCGCGCCGGTCCAGAGCCGCGAGGATTTGAAGGAAACGTCCACGCCGGTGTTGAAAATTTTGCGGTAGGTTTCGCTGTTCGTGCCGCCCGGCCCGGTCTCGTGGCCGTAATAAGTGAACCGCCCGCCGGCGCGCGGGGTGACATTCAGCCAGCCGAAAAAGGTTTCCGGCAGCAGCAATTGCTGGAACGTGTCGGCGCGCGCGGCGGCATAATCGAAGTTGGGGCCGTTCGCGCCGGCAAACAGCGAGTTGTTGGTCGCGGCCAGCATTTGGCGGTAATAGCCGGCGGAGCTTTCGCTCTCGTAATAAACCGGCGTGTCGAACACCTGCTGCCGCCAGCCGGTGAGCTTCACGTCCGGCAGCCGCTCGACCTGGTCGAAGAAATCGTTCACGCGCGGAGTCGCCAGCGCGTCGAGGCTCCAGTTGTCCCAGTATTTGTTGGCCTCGACGAATGTAATCGGCTGCGGGTTGTTCGCCGTATAGTCGCCCTCGAAAAAGTCGTGCAGCAGCAGCGGGTCGCCCTGGTAATTGGCCACCGCCTTGACGTTCAGGTTCGTGGCCGGGGTCGCCTGCCAGCCGAAATAAACGCGCTGCCTGTTTTCGGGAATTGGGCCGGACAAGTTCGGGAAGGCGCTGTTGCGCAGGCTCTCGTTGGGATTCTGGTCGTGCAGGTAATAATATTTGAATCCCGCCTCGCCCCAGCGGCCGAGGTGCAGGTTCAAATCCGGCCCAACGCCAGTGCCCCGCTGGACGCGGTAATCCGCGTGCAACGCGCCGTCCATCGTGTCATTCAGCCACCAGGTGTAGGTCGTCAGCAAATACGGCCCGTAATGGCTGCGGTAGCCGGGCTGAAAATCCAGGTTGTTCGCGTGCGCGCCCAGATTGCGCTTGTAATACGGATAATAAAACACCGGCACGCCCTCCGCGAAAACCACCGCGTTCCACGCCTCGATGTATTTGCCGGGAACCATCCGGATGCGGCTCGCCCGGATGCGAACGGCCGGGTCGCTCACGTCGTCCGGCGTGACATAAACGTGTTGCGCGGTATAGACCTTGTTGCTGATGTCGCCCTGCAAATTCTCCCCGGCGGCGAACACCGGCGGCTTGCCCGTGCGGAATTGTTGCCCGTGCGGAATTGTTCGCTCCGCATCCGGCGCGTCTTGAAATTGTAGTTAATGTGGCCGCCCAGCCAGATTTGTTCGCCCATCTCAATCCGCACGTGGCCGTCGGCCACCGCGTCGCCAGTGTCCCGATTCGCCGATGCGTTGTCCGCCATCAGGACGGTATCGCCGTGTTCATCAGTGTATCGCACGCAAATGCCGTTGGTGCCGATATACATGTTCCCCACCGAATACACGCTGCTGTTTGTGGGCGCGCCGGGAATAATTTGATTGAGCGACCATGCCTCCCATGTCGGCTGTCCTTGCGCACGGGCGGAAAGGGGGAGAATCGCGGCAAACAAAATCAGCGCGGCGATGGGGGACAATTTTCTCATTCGGCGCGGCCAATTAAACAGAATGAACCGCCGCTGCCAAGCGGATTTGATTCCAACCTGCCGTGTAGGAGACGACGTGAGGAGTCCCATTGTTCGAAAAGTAATGAGCCTCGTTACCTCGTCTCCTGCTAATCACTCCTTCGGCAAAAAGGCGAATCCAACCGCCGCCAGGATGCACACGAACGCCGCGACGTAATTCCACCGGATCTTTTCGCCGAGATAAAAAATGGCGAACACCACGAACACCGACAGCGTGATGATCTCCTGGATGATTTTCAACTGCGACGCGGAATAAATCGAGTTGCCCCAGCGGTTGGCCGGCACCTGCAGGATGTATTCAAAAAACGCGATGCCCCAGCTCGCGAGGATGACAAGCAGCAGCGGCTTGCCCTTGAATTTCAAATGGCCATACCACGCGAACGTCATGAAAACGTTCGAGCAGGTCAGCAACGCGATGGGCAGCCAGCGGGATTGAGTCAGTTCGTTCATAAATTTTATTCTTCGGAGGATTCAGTTTCGCCCAACGCCAGCCGCGCGCCGTGGCGGATGTGGAGGACGTGAACTTCATTTTCGCTCACGGTGAAAAGGATGCGGTATTTGTGCCGGCGGCGACCGTGGAAAATCTCACGGATTTCCACATTGAAGAAATCGCTTTCCGGCGCGAGCGGACAGCGTTCGTGAAAAATCTCCAGCGAACCAATCGTTTCGTAAATGGAGTCGAACCAGCGGTCAGCGGCCTCCGGCGTCTGCTCGGCGAGCCACAAATGAGCTTCCGCGATGTCCTGCTGGGCGGGAAGTTCGACGATGACGTTCCACCGCTTCATTTCGGGCGGCGGGGAATTTTGTGCTTGGCGCGGATTTCATCAAGCGCCTGGCGGAACGGTTTGCCCGTGCCCTTTTTCATTTCATCCAACCCGCGCTGGATGCCGCGAATTGCGTCCAGCGTGTCTTCAAACGCGGCGGCGTCCTGAACGATCAACTCGGCCCGGCCGTTGACCGTCAACACGGCTGGACGCCCGCTGCTCTTGAGCCGGCGCAAATGCGCCTTGGTGTTGCGCTGAAAATCCGTCAGCGACCGGATGTCTTGCAAGGCAATCATAACATTGAATTAAATGTTTTATCCATGTTGACACCAAATCTGTCACCGCGCAACCCGATTTTTCGGAAACAAACACGTCGTGGTGCGGTGGACGCTGGACTTATTTCACAATTTCAAAAAATGTTTTTCAAAATATTGCCATTCGTTGGTGCCTGTTTCCCATTCGCAGTAAATCGCGACGCCTTGGTAATTTGTCGGCAAAGACTTGCGGGACAGACCGCGATGGATGCCCAAAAGAGCGTTTCCCAAATTTTCAACCTTGGGATTGTGATAATCCACGCCTTCATCGTAGTAAGTCGGCACACCCAGTAGAACCGGCGTGCCTCCGCTCCAATCCAAAACTTCGTCGGTCCAGCCAGCCATGAGATATTGATACAGTTTCGATTTTTGGAGAGCGGTGTCATACATCATAACCACCATTTGATTCGAACGTCGGGAGACTTGACGGAAATATTCCTGGCTCCAATGAACATCTTCAAACGGTTGGAAACGGGTTGGCGGAGGATAGGCGGCGATTGAGATGAGCTTCTCCTTCGGCAGTGCAGATCGGAGTTCATCCAACAGAACCAAGAAGTTGGCGTCACCGCTCGTCATCGGTTCAATGTTAATGTGAACACCTGCAAGACGGGGATGGGCAGTGAGCAGATCCAAAACGGATTTTACAAAACTCGCGCGCCATTTTTTGTCACTGATGCGAACCTGACTTCCATTGGGTCCACCGATCCATGGCATCACGCGGAAGCCAGCGAATTCGTCCAAAAATGTTTCAATTTGTTCTGCGTTTGCTTCGGGCAGGCGGCCACGTTCATCGGCCGGACATAAATGAGGGAAAACGTCAGTGATATGATGAGACCGCAGCAACTCGGCCAGATTCCGAATTTGGGCAGAACCCCGGTAAAGGCTGATCTCATTCGTTTTTTGGTTGCGAACAAACCAGCCATCTGCTGCAAGCCAGCCGTGCGAAATCCAAATCCCATTATGGTTTCGGTCGTCGCGACCATCCCGAACATCCAGTCCGGGCGACCAGAGCAAATAACAGGCAATGATCAGCAAGAGAAAACAACAGCCCGGAACGATAGTTCGCCAAGGCGGACGGTTGATTTTTTGAAACAGGCCCATGTCTTACAATCGCTTTGGAGGTCGTCGAATTTATAAGCGCACCGGAATGTTGTTCTTCGCCAAAAATTTCTTCACGTCGCCGACGGTGTAGGTGCCGAAATGGAAAATGCTCGTGGCGAGGATGGTTTTCATTTTTCTCAAAGTTTCTCGGTGGGCGTGAAGGGCAGGCCGCGCTCGCCGTTGAACAGCTTCTTCAACCGCCGGTCGCTGGAACTGCTCTTGCGCCGGTTGATTCCGGGCGCAACGCGCTGGCTCAATTCGCGGCGATAACGCCGGCCTTTCAGCCAGTCTTCCCAACTAATCGAGCCTTCAATCGGGATGGGCGGAACTTGTGGCTTCGATTTCATGGTCACAATCTTACTGGAATATTTTTCCCGGCCAAAAACTTTTTGACCTCACCGACGGTGTAGGTGCCAAAATGGAAAATGCTCGCGGCGAGCACGGCGTCGGCCTTGCCTTCGAGCAGCACCTCGGCCATGTGTTCGAGCGTGCCCGCGCCGCCGCTGGCCACCACCGGCACGCCCACGGCTTCGCTGATGCGCCGCGTGATGACGAGATCGAACCCGGCCTTGGTGCCGTCGGCGTCAATCGAGTTCAACACAATCTCGCCCGCGCCCAGCGCCACGGCGCGCTTGGCCCATTCGAGGGCGTCCAGGCCGGTGGATTTGCGGCCGCCGTGCGAGAACACGCCCCATTTGTCCGGCGCGATTTTTTTAGCGTCAATCGAAACGACGATGCACTGGCTGCCGAATTTTTCCGCGCCTTCGCGGATGAGTTCGGGCCGCGCGAGCGCGCTGGAGTTGATGCTGATCTTGTCCGCCCCGGCGCGCAGCATGGTGAACATGTCCTCGACGGACTTGATGCCGCCACCGACGGTGAGCGGCATGAAGCACTGGTCGGCGGCGCGTTCAATCACCTCGACCATCGTGCCGCGTCCGTGCGCGGTGGCGGTGATGTCGAAGAAAACCATTTCGTCCGCGCCCTGCTCGTTGTAGCGCAGGGCGAGTTCGACGGGGTCGCCGACGTTGCGCAGGCCGCCCTTTTCGGCGACGCCGAACTGGACGCCGCGCGTGACGTGGCCGTCGTGGACGTCGAGACAGGGAATGACACGTTTTGCAATCACGCGGATAATTAAAGGCGGGTTCGCGTTTCAGGGCAAATCATTCCGCGCGTGAAATCCGCTGGCAGCCGTCCCGGAAAGCGGGATGAATCCGCTCATTTTTATGATTCGATATTTGAGCCGGCCGGCGGCAGCCACGGATTGAGGCACTTACGCAACCGCTCAAAACTGAAATGACCTGTTGACTTCGTCCGCGCGTCTGATAGATTTCGCCTCCCTTTTGTTTGGGTAATAATGAAAACGCATTTGCCGAAAGTGAATTTGGAAGAGCGCAAGTGGCATGTAATTGATGCCGACGGCGCTGTGCTCGGTCGTCTGGCCGCGCAGGTTGCCGACATTTTGCGCGGCAAAAACAAGCCGGTCTACACGCCGCACCTCGACGCCGGCGATTTTGTCGTCGTGATCAACGCGGAAAAAGTCCGCGTCACCGGCAAGAAGGAGACCGCCAAGCAATACATGACCTATTCCGGCTGGAAAGGCGGCGAGAAATACACGACCGTCGAGCGGCTGCGCGCGCACCGTCCCGAACATCTCATCATGCATGCCGTCAAGGGCATGATCCCCAAGAACCGGCTCGGCCGGGTGTTGCTCACAAAGCTGAAAGTGTTCAAAGGCCCGAAACACCCGCACGCCGCGCAAAAACCCGAAGCGCTCAAGGCAGCGGCATAAATTGATTTATGGCAGAAACGAAAATCATTGAATTTATCGGCACCGGACGGCGCAAGACCGCCATTGCGCGCGTGCGCCTCGCATCCGGCAGCGGAAAAATCACCGTCAATGGCCGCGCGTTTGACAATTATTTCACGCTCGAAACCCAGCGGTCGCAGGCTACCCTGCCCCTGACGGTCACCGGCACGGCGGAAAAATTCGACGTGCGCGTGAATGTCAGCGGCGGCGGACCGAACGGCCAGGCCGACGCGGTCCGGCACGGCATCGCCCGCGCGCTGCTGAAATTCGACGTGGCGCTGCGGCCTCCGCTAAAGGCCGAGGGGCTGCTCACGCGCGATCCGCGCATGAAGGAACGCAAGAAATACGGCCAGCCGGGCGCGCGCAAACGGTTCCAATACTCGAAACGTTAATCGCGCTGGAAATTTCCAAGCCCCGCTGGTTCAATCCGGCGGGGTTTTTGTTTTGCTGGAAACCGCGAGACACACGAAATGACACGAAAGGAAGATTGATTCAAAACGAGAACGTGTTTCCAGCGGACCGAGTTGACTCCAACCGGGCCTTTGAAACAAACCGCAGGCCAAGAGCGCGGATTCTGCGGTTAATTTTCCAGCACGCGATAAAAGCGGTGGTTGATGGCCGGTGAAGTGGTATCAATGAAGAGATACGGACTGTTGGGCAGAGCGAGGTTCGTCAGTGTAATCCAGTTCGAATTGTCCAAATCGGCGCGGTAAGACACTTCGTAGTTCGTTCCGACCGGCCCGCTGATGGCAATGCCGGCGTAAAGCTGGATGTTGATCAGCGTCACCACGGCGACGGAACTGGTCACCGAGCCTTCCGCGTCGTTGACAATGACGGAATATTTGCCGCCGTTGCTCAACATCGCGTTGGTCAGGGTGAGTGAAGAAGCCGTGGCGCCAACGATGTTAGTCCCGTTGAACAGCCACTGATAGCTCAACGCCGAATTGCCGGACGCAACGACCGAGAGCGTCACCGTGCCAGCCGTCGCCGCCGTCTGGCTTGCTGGCTGGGTGGTGATTGTCGGCGGCGGCGAATTGGATTGCTGGTAATCGGCGAGAATCTGCGCGGCGGTGCGGGCGGTGTTGAATACCTGCACTTCGTCAATGATGCCGCCGAAATACCGGCTGCCGAACGGAAAGAATGTGGCAAGATCCGTTTCCGTGGCCGCCCCCGACGGAGCGGTCATGCTGGCGTTGGTGGCGACGGGTTGGCCGTCCACGTAAAGGATGCCGCCGCTGCCGTTTTGCAGCACGGCAGCGAGCTGATGCCACGCGCCACAGGCGAGCGCGGTGGGCGCGGTAATGGTCTGGCCGATGGATCCGCAGATGGTAAAGTAGGGGCTGTAAGTGCCATTAAAATTATTATACAGTGCCAGTTCAATAATCGTGTCGCTGGAGTTTCCTT
Source organism: Verrucomicrobiota bacterium (assembly GCA_049519195.1). Classification (GTDB taxonomy): domain Bacteria; phylum Verrucomicrobiota; class Verrucomicrobiia; order Limisphaerales; family UBA11358; genus UBA11358. The sequence goes on along the minus strand of JBEKRA010000059.1, from coordinate 3,521 downwards.
CGCAATAAACTTCCCACCGTCCGTAAAAGGAATTGTTGTCCGGCTTGATCCACGCCTCGATGGTGAGGTTCGGGCTCGTGCCGAGAATGGCGCCGGAATTCAACCGGACGTATTGACTGCTGCCGTCGAAGCTCAACGCATTGCTGCGAATGCCAGTCACCCATGACGGGGAGTTAACCAGCGTGCCGGGGTGGGAGCCCGCTGAATCGGCGGTCATCGAGCCGGAGCCTTCGTCGAGATGCCACTGGCCAATCAATGCGGCTTGTGCGCCAATGGAACAACTGATGATGAGAACGGCCAGCGCGACGGCCTTCCGGGGACGGTTTGGGAGCGGCAAAGTTGCCGCCGTCATTCGCGCGCCAACCACAAGCGGGGACATCTTCGTAAATTTCATAAGACCTGATACCCATCATTCAATCCCCCAAACGCTTCCAAATGCAAGAAATTTTGCTCCGGCACTGTCAAGAATTTCGTGTGTTTCGTGTGTTTCGTGGTTAAAATTTTGAAAATGAAAACGAAAAAAATTGCCGTCATCGGCGCGTCCGGTTACTCCGGCGAAGTTTTGGTGCAACTGCTCTTGAACCATCCGCACGCGGAACTGGTGGCCGTCACCTCGCGCCAATACGCCGGGCAGACGCTGGCGCAGGTGTTCCCCAAATTCGCCAGCCACCCGAAATCGAAGACGCTCCGCTTTGTTGAGCCGAACGCCGAGCTGCTCGCAAAGCAGGCCGACGTTGTGTTCCTCGCGCTGCCGCATGGCGTCGCCGCCGAATTCGCCGTGCCGCTGCTCAACGCCGGCTGCGTCGTCATTGATTTGAGCGCTGACTTCCGGCTCAAGAGCGCGGACGTTTACAAGGATTTTTACGCGCACGACCATCCCGCGCCGGACTTGTTGAAGAAGGCCGTCTATGGCCTGCCGGAAATTTACCGGGACGAAATCAAAAAGTCGCTGCTCATCGCGTCGCCCGGCTGCTATCCGACGAGCATTTTGGTGCCCACAATTCCGCTGCTCAAAGCCGGCCTCGTAAAATCCACCGGCATCATCGCCGATTCGTTGAGCGGCGTGAGCGGCGCGGGACGGAAGGCAGAAGTTGATTACCTGTTTTGCGAGTGCAATGAAAGCGCCCGGCCCTACGGCGTGCCGAAGCACAGGCATTTGTCCGAAATCGAGGAGCAGCTTTCGTTCGCGGCTGGCGCGAAAGTCACGATCCAGTTCACGCCGCATTTGATTCCGGTGAACCGCGGCATTTTGACGACGCTATATCTCGCGCCGGAAAAATCCGCCGACGCTGAAAAGATTTCCGCCTGCTTCAAAAAAGCTTACGGCGGCGAACCATTTGTCCGGCTGCTCGAAGGCAAGGCATTGCCAGACACCAAAAATGTTGCCGGCACGAACGTCATCGAAATCGCGTGGCGGCTCGACCCGCGCACAGGCCGGCTCGTCGTGATGAGCGCCGAGGACAATCTGGTCAAGGGTGCGAGCGGCCAGGCGGTGCAGAGCATGAACCTTGTTTGCGGCTGGCCCGAAACATCAGGGCTGGTTTAGCGTTTGCTAACAAGGTGCACGTCAAGCCTCCCATCGAGCATTTGAACGAGCCGGTAATCCGGTTCGCGCGCCAGGATTTTGCCACGCTCAATCAAAAGCTCACGGTTGAGCAGGCGCTCGCCTCCATCCGCCAGCGCGGCGTGGGCGAAAAGATCGTCTATTTCTATGTCGTGGACGACGCTGAACAACTGGTCGGCGTTGTTCCAACGCGCCGGTTGCTAATGGCTCCGCTGGAACAGCCGTTGTCCGGTCTGATGATTCGCAACGTCATCGCCATTCCGAGCGCGGCGACGGTGATGGAGGCGTGCGAATTTTTCGTGTTGCACAAGTTTTTTGCCTTTCCGCTGATTGATGAGAAGCGGCGCGTGGTCGGGCTGGTGGACGTGGGCCTGTTCACGGAGGAAGTGTTTGACATTGCCGAGCGCGAGCAATTGTCCGAGGTCTTTGAAACGCTCGGCTTCCACGTCTCGCAGGTGCGCGACGCCTCGCCGTGGCGCGCGTTCCGTGTCCGCTTTCCGTGGCTGCTCACGACCATTATCAGCGGCATCTTTTGCGCCTTCCTAGCTGGCGCCTACAAATTGACGCTGGAGAAAAGCCTCGTCATCGCGTTCTTCCTCACGCTGATTCTTGGCCTGGGCGAAAGCGTGGGCATCCAGTCCATGACCGTCACGATCCAGGCGCTGCGGACGAGCCGGCCGACGCTGCGCTGGTATTTGTCCTCACTCTGGCGCGAAGCTTTCACCGCCCTGCTGCTCGGCACCGCGTGCGGGCTGGTCGTGGGACTCGTCGTGTTGATCTGGCAGCACGCTCAAATGCCCGCTCTGGTCATTGGTTCAAGCGTGACCTTTTGCCTGTTGACGGCATGCACCGCCGGCTTGAGCGTGCCGGCACTGCTTCACGCGCTGAAGCTGGACCCGAAAATCGCCGCCGGCCCGCTCACACTGGCCATCGCGGACATTTTCACGCTGTTGTTTTATTTCAACCTCGCAAAATTTCTCCTGTGACGATGAGCCGCCTGCCGCTTCCAAAGAAATCCAAAACCGCGCAGCCCGTGACGTGGAATGCGGCGGATTACGCCGCCCATTCCGTTCCGCAACAAACCTGGGCGCGCGAACTCATCGCCAGGCTCAAGCTGCGCGGCGACGAGCGCATCCTCGATGTCGGCTGCGGCGACGGCAAAGTCACCGCCGAAATCGCCCGCGCCGTGCCGCGCGGCTCGGTCACCGGCATTGACGCCTCGCAGCAAATGATTGGGTTTGCAAAAAAAACCTTTCCGCCGTCTGAAATTTCAAATCTCAAATTTGAAATCATGGACGCGCGGAAAATAAAATTCGCGCCCCGGTTTGATTTTGTTTTTTCCAACGCGGCGCTGCATTGGGTGGATGATCACCAGGCGTTTTTACGCAGCGCGGCCTCCGTTTTGAAATCCGGCGGGCGTCTCGTGGTTTCCTGCGGCGGCAAAGGCAACGCACAGGACGTTTTTCTCGCATTGCGCTCGGAACTGCGGCTGAAACGCTGGCGCGAATTTTTCCGCCGGATGCCGACGCCGTATTTTTTTTACGCGCCAGGCGATTACGAGAAGTGGCTGCCGAAATTCGGCTTCAAAATTAACACGCTCAAACTTGCGCCAAAGGACGCGACTTATGCCGGCACGGACGAATTTGCCGCCTGGCTCCGGACAACGTGGCTGCCTTACACGCAGCGCGTGCCGGAAAAAGTGGCACAGGCATCTTGCCTGTGTGTTTCAGGCGCAAAGGAACAACTCACAGGCAAGATGCCTGTGCCACTACCAAGCCCGCGCGAGGAGTTCATCGCCGCAGTCACTGATCGTTATGTGGCGAAGCATCCGCCGGATGACGAGAATAAAATCCATGTCCGCATGGTGCGGCTGGAAATTGACGCGGTGAAACAGTAAAAGCGGAAATCGGGAAAATGGAAAAGCGGAAACAATAACGGCGGATCATTTCCGCTTTCG
>JBEKRA010000058.1:0-9359 GCA_049519195.1 Verrucomicrobiota bacterium | reverse complement strand
GCGCGTTTTCCGCGAGTTCGATCATACGCAGCTTGGCCGGCGTCACCCTTTCGCCCTGGGGCACGCGCGAACTCAAGCACGCCATCTGCGGCTTGTCCGCCGTCGGCAGGCCGAGTTGCGCGGACAGCTCGCGGATTTCCGCCTTGGTCAAACCGGCCTCCTTCAGCGGCGCGCGCACCTGGAATTCCGCCGCCGCCTGCAAGCCGGGCCGGAAATCGCCGGCGTCGCTCGCGTTTTCGCCGTAGGCAATCACCGCGAAATTTTCCGCGCGCGCCAGCGGCGTCAATTTCTCAAACAATTCGTGCTTGCAGAAATAACAGCGGTTCGCCGGGTTGCTGGTGTAATTTTCGTTGGCAAATTCCCGTGTCTTGATGACGCGGACTGGAATGGAAAATTTTGCCGCGATGTCGAGCGCCTCCGCCAGTTCGCGGCGCGGCAAACTTGGCGAATCGGCGATCACCGCCAGCGCGCGGTCGCCGAGAACCTCATGCGCCACGCGCGCGAGGAACACCGAATCCACGCCGCCGGAATACGCCATCAGGCATGAACCGTAGCTTTTCAGCAGCACCCGCAATTTCTCAAGCTTGTTTTTCATTTCGCTCATCATTCCAGATTGTTAGTGGCACAGGCGTCTCGCCTGTGCGTTTCATGTTGGAGTTCAAGCTTGAGCTTGCGAGAACCAGGCTAAAGCCTGAACTACAACACTCGCGCGGCGGAAATACACAGGCGAGTCGCCTGTGCCACTACGCTCTCGCGGCTTTCACGGCTTCAAATATCCGCTTCACCGGCACTCGTTTTTGCGCCGCCAGTTTTCTGGCCGGTTCAAATTCCGGCGCGGCCTGAACCACTTTACCACCAAGCCGGCCAATTTTCACGGTTACTTTGCCAAACGCGGTTTTCACCCCGGCAAATTCCCTGCGCAACTTGCGGCGCTCGGCAATGGTCTTGCGGACACCGAACGCCGTGGTTTCGCGCAAAATCAATTCGCTGAATTTATCCGCGCCGGTTTCCGCGCACAGAACTGTGAGCAGGACGCCGGGCCGGTTTTTCTTCATCTGGATAGGCGTGTGAAAAACATCCAGCGCGCCGGCGGCCAGGGCCGTTTCGACGAAGTGGCCGAGAATTTCCCCTGTGCAATCGTCCAGGTTCGTTTCCAGCACGGCGATGCGATCGGTTTCCCAATCCAGATTGGTTGAAGGTTGAGGCGCGATGCCGGCTTTGGACTGTGGACTGTGGACTGTGGACTGTGTTCCCAGCACCGCCCGCAAAACATTCGGGCGCGTTTTGTTGTCGCGCGCGCCGAGGCCAAAGCCAATTTTTTCTGCAACGAGATTTTCCATCGCACCGAAGCTTTCGACGAATTCGGCGAGCAGCGCGGCGCCGGTGGGGGTGACGAGTTCGTGCGGCTCATCGCATTGCGTGATGCCGATGCCGCGCGCGCCGAGAATGGCCAGCGTGGCCGGCGCGGGAACGGGAAAGCGCCCGTGCGCGCAGCGAATCCAGCCCGTGCCCTCGACCACCGGCGACGCGAACACGCGCGGCATGCCGAGCAGCTCCAGCGCGATGGCCGCGCCGACGATGTCCACAATGGAATCCACCGCGCCAACTTCGTGAAAGTGAACTTCGTTCGGCGGCATCCCGTGGATTTTCCCCTCGGCTTCCGCGATGCGCTGGAAGACGGCGGTGGATTTCTGTTTCACCCACGCCGACAGCTTGCTGCGCGAAATGAGCCGCTTGATTTCGGAGAAATCCCGCTGGTCATCGTGCCCGTGATCGTGGTGGTGGCCGTGCGGATGTTCGTGTTCATGGTGATGCTGCTGTGCGAGGTGAACGTCAAATTTCACTCCGGCGATGGCGGATTTTTGGCCGCGCGAAATATGGAGATGGTAGCCGTCGAGCTTTAGTTTCTTCAACTCGCGTTCGAGCCGGTGTGCGTCCACGCCGAGATCGAGCAGCGCGGCGATGAACATGTCGCCGGCGATGCCGCTGAAGAGGTCGAGGTAAAGGATTTTCATTGCGGGGAAAAAACAATCAACAATCAACATTCAACTTCCAACATCGAACGATTTCACAGGCCGAGCCTTGGGGATTCAGCGTTGAATGTTGAATGTTGAATGTTTCTGAAAAGTTCATTTTTCAGCCAGGGCATTGATCTGGCTCGCGGCGTAACCCGCGCCGAAGCCGTTGTCAATGTTCACCACGGTCACGCCGCTGGCGCAACTGTTCAACATGGCCAGCAGCGCGGCGATGCCGCCGAAGCTCGCGCCGTAGCCAATGCTCGTCGGCACGGCAATGACCGGCTTGGCAACCAATCCAGCAACCACGCTCGGCAGCGCGCCTTCCATGCCGGCGACTGCGACAATGACGTTTGCCTTTTGAAGCGTTTCCATCCGCGCGAGCATCCGGTGGAGGCCGGCGATGCCGACGTCGTGAATTCTTTCCACGCGGTTGCCCATGATTTCTGCGGTGATGGCGGCTTCCTCGGCCACCGGCAAATCGCTCGTTCCGGCGCAGATGACGGCGATGAACCCGGCGCGCTTCGGCAGCGGTTTTTTCTCAATGGTCACGCAGCGGGCGAGCGGATGATAAACGGCGCATTTGAATTTTTTCCGCAAGGCGCGGGCGTGTTCCACCGTGATGCGCGTCACGAGAACCTGCTGGCCGTGTTCCAAAAGTTTGGCGGCGATTTTGACAGTCTGTTCCGGCGTCTTGCCGGAGCCAAAAATGACCTCCGGAAAATTTTTCCGGAGCGCGCGGTGAGTGTCCACCTGCGCAAAGCCGATGTCGGCGACCGGCGCGGCCTGGAAGGCGCGCAGGACTTTTTCGCGCGGGATTTTCCCGGTGCTGAATTCTTCCAGCAATCGTCTGGCCTCGGTGGTGTTCATGCAGATTCGCTTACATCGTAAGACAGGCGGGATTTAAGACAATCGCAAAACGTCATGCGCCAAAACGCCAAAACAGCCGGATGCCCGTCATTTCTGTTCCAGCAGAAAAACCCTCGATGATTTCCGATCCAGGGCGGATTCAACCTTCAGCATCGCCTGGTAGCCGGCTGGACTGACGATGGCCGGCGCGGTCTCGAATTCATCGGTGATGACGCATCCGCCGGGCGTGTCCCGCGTGGTCAGGCGCGCCGTCCCGGCGCCGGCCACGTTGAAGTCTTGATTCTTCGGCGCAATGAGAACCTTTGGAAAATCCGGCGGCAAATCAACCGCGACGCGGACGGTGTTTTTATTTCCCTGTGAAATGAACAAAGGCAGCGCGCGTTGATCGGCGCCGGCGGCCATCAGCGGCGGAGTTGAAGGCAGGTTGAAGTAAAAATATTTTCCACCCGCGATTCCGTAATCGTCTATGATGACCGAAAATTGTTCGAGGCCAGGATAAGTGTCGAACGCGGTCGTCAAATCGCCAACGGGTTGCGCGCCTTGTGCAATGGCGGAAACGGCTCCTTGAAAATACCGGTTCCGTTCCTCGGGCGGCAGCTCGGAGAAAAACCGGTTCTTCTCGTTGAAATATTCCCCGTAATACCACCGCGAAACTTCGAGCAGCGTCCGGCCGCTGTCATCCAGCATCAGCGTGTAATCCGTCCGGGTCGCGTTTTCACAACCCTTGGCGGCATGAATGACTTCCCACGCACCGGTCGAAAGCGCGATGCCCATCGCGCCATCGCAGCCCGTGGAACCGGGTTCCGCATATTGGTCCGTGTCGTTCAGATAATAATTCACGCCATTGAGCGTGATTCTGACAAGCGGCGTCTGGAATGAGCCGGGCATGGGAAATGCCATCGCCACGTTCGTAATGCCGGCAATGGCCGGCAGACCCGATGCCAGCACGAACTCGGGCTGGAAACCCGACGCCTTCAGCATCGCGTGGAGCAGAATGGCGCGGTCCGCCGCGTGGCCGTATCCGTCCGCCAGCGTCGTGTCGGCATCGGAAAGCTCGCTCAACGGCAGTTCGGTGAAGGACGGGCCAGCCTCGCGGATGGTCTTGGCGACAAAATCGCGGATGGCCTTCACCGCATCGAGTTTGGTTCCTGCTTTTGCGGTCAGTTGCCGGGCCAGTTCCGCGGCCTTCGCGGATTTGTGCGAACGGTCCAGCATCGCGTCGTTTAATTCTTTGAAATAGTTTGCCGCATCGCCGGCAAAATAGCCTACGCCGGCGGCATAAACCCATTCCGGCGGAAGCTGGGTTTCGGCCGGCAACGCCCCGATTTTTTCCGCGCGCCATTGAAACTCCTGCCTGTCGCCGGCGTTTTTTGCCTGACTGTCAATGATGCCCGGCGCGCCGCTGACCAGCCGTTGAATTCTGACTCCGGCCGGGGCGGTCAGCGTGAATGATTTTTGCTCCAGCTCGTCCGGCATTTGAAACGACTCGAATCCTGAAATGAACGGCTTGTTTGTGAAGGTGATTTCAAATTCGACCTCGATTGTGGATCCAACCTCCACGCCGGGCAGGCTCGCCACCAGTATTTTCCCGCCCGTGTATCGTTTCGCCGACGCATTCCAACCCGCGTCCATCACGTTGATTTCGTCCTTGGAAATTTCCTGGCGTTCGCCGGTGGTCCCGCCTTGCGGGATCACAACTGCGCGGACGAGCCGTGCCTGCTCGCAGGCGGGATTGTAGGGAATTTTCACCTCGCTTTCCCGAATCTTGCCGCTGTAAGTCAGGATGCGCTTTGAATATTTCACGCGATAGACCGCCGCGTGCGGACCGGTCACGTCGAGCGACTTCCGGCTCTCCAGAATCCGCGCGTTGGATTCCACCGGCGGCGCGCCGGGATTGCCGGCCAGCGCCGGACCGCCCGCCGCGGATTTTTCATTGAGCGCCAAAATCGGAGATTTCCGCCCGTCATCAGCCAGCAGCTTCAAGGTCTGCTTGATATTTTGATACTGCCGGGGCGTGAACTCGACCGCCTTCATTTTCAGCGTCCGGGAGCACTCGATCGAATCCGCCTTCGCATCGAACTGCTGCCGGTAGCTCACACAATCGTCCTCAACCGCCGAAGTCGCCGGCAGTGAAACCGCGCCGCCAAACCCGTCCGCGAGCTTGAGCGAAATTTCCTCCTGCACTCCGCACGTCACCTCGGTTTCAAGCGGATATTTCCTTTTTTCCAGGCCGGTGCCGTCGAGGATGAAATTCAAAACGCCCAGCCGCTTGCCGATCCACGGAATGCTCGCCACCGATTTGCCGCCGCCGCTGGCCGTCATGCCGTCCACGGAAAATTCCAGCTCGGCCCGCAGGCTCGCGGACACATCGCGCATGTCCGCCGGAATGAGTTTCAACGATTTGAGTCGCAGGCCCGGCACGGCCTGCTTGAGGCGCTGCTCAAAAAACCGGCGCTCATCATCCGGCTTCAGGTGCGAAAAGGCGTTTCGATACGCGTCGTCGTTGACGCCCTCGAACGACAATTCCGACTTCGCCTCGATGACGCCGTTTGGATTCAAAATCCCGCTGGTTTTAATCTGCATCATGTTCTTTTCCGGCGGTTCAATCGGACTTAAACGGATGTTGTCGCCATCGGGCCGGCACACGAGATAGCTCTGGTTCCGGTCGGACGCCGTCAGCAGTTCGCGCGTGTTCTCGTCCGTCGGATCCATCAGCTCAATTCGTCCCTTTTCGAGTTCAACGCCGACGATGGCGTGGTTGAAAAACGGGTCGGGCACCAGCGTGTCCTTCCGGGAGCCGACGCTGATGATGACCGGATACGCGTTAAAGCCGGCGGTTCGCAGCAGCGAGACCAGCAAAGCCGCCTTGTCCCGGCAGACGCCGTATTTTTTGTCGAACGTTATGCACACGTCGTGCGGCTCGAAACCGGGCCGGTCTTTTTCCGGCACGATGCCCATGTAACGGATCTGGTTCGAGACGAAATAAAACAGCGCCTTGATCTTGTCCATGTCCGTCGCGGCGCCGGCGGTCAGCTCTAGCACCTTCTGTTTCATTTCCGGCGTGGTCGCGTCGAGGTGCGGCTTGCTCAAGTTCCAATACCATTTTGAGACGGCCGCCCAGTCCGGCGTGGTGCTCACGAAAAGCCGCTGCAAAACCATCTGGTAAGGCGGCATGGACGGTTCGGCAAACATGCGCGGCACGTTGTTCACCTCCCAGCGATACGTGATCGTGTTATTGGCGCCCGGTTGCGTTGACGAATTGACCGTGCCCGGAACTTCGTCGCGCAAGGCAATGCGCTGAAGCGGCCGGCCGGCCGGCGCATGAACCTCGTAGGTGATGTGCCGGATGAAACCGTCTCCTTCAAAAACATTTTCCTCGGCAAATTCCCCGGCGATGAACGGCCGTTCGATGGTCTGTCGCGCAACCGAATGAATCACGTCGCCAATGTCCAGGCTCGGGATGTTGACCTGCAAGATCCGCCTGTTCGGATCGTAAATATTTTCCGCCATCTGGCTGTCATCAATGGACTCCTTGGAATTCGCCGCCACGTCCACCGTAACAACCGTGCCATCGGGCTTGATGATTTCCAGTTTTGGCACTTCGACTGTCGTGTAGGGCAGCATGAAATATTCCGGCAGCGTGCGGTTGTCGCGCTTGCCTTTTTCCGTGAGCACTTTTGTGAACGTTTCGTCCTGGCACTCGCCCGTGCCGTCCGCGCGATACACCCGGACCGATTTTTGATCCACCGTCGCCGCGTCGCAATCCGGGTATTTTGACGGGGTGATTTCCGCCGCAGCAACCATCACCGGCTTCGCGTCCACCAGGGACCACTCGCCGCCGGCATAACGGTTCGTGTCACCACGCGCGGAGAACACCGCCAGCGAGACGGCAGCCAGAACAAGTCCGCGGCCCGCAAACCAAAATCCTGTCTTCATAAAATTGAGCAACTGCGAATATAATGCTGCAATCCGGTCAATCCGCCAGACGAGTTTCAAATAAAAATCTCCAATCGGTTCAATTCTTTTCCACCGACGGCAGTTTAGACCGCAACCCGCCACGTTTGCTCATCCTCCGGTGCAGAAAAGTTGCGGGTCCGAATACTGCCGGACGCGCCGGTTTTGTTGGGCGCATCTTGACACTGTTCTCATCATCACCCGGCAAAATCGTAGCGCGGGCGTCCTCGCCTGCGGGTTCGAGCGGCGTCTCGCCGCGCGAATCCAACCCAACGGTGTATCCTCGCAGCGAGACGCTGCGGGAACTCGCAGCCGGGGACGGCTGCGCTACAAGAACAGTGTCAAGATGCGCCCGGTTTTGTTTCGGCGCGAAATTCGCCCTTGCCGAAGAAAATCGGCTCTGTTCCAATTCATCGTCGCATGAAAGGAACCAGCCGATGAAAATTGAATCGAAAAACTTCCGCGTCCGCGAAGGCGAAAAAGTCAGGCTCAAGAAATGGCCGACGAAAATAAAGCCGTTTTACAAGTCGAAGGAGCATTACCAGAAACTGCTCGAAGCCCGCACCAAGGAAATGAGCGCACGGCAGGGGCTGTTTTATGCCCACGACCGCTATGCGCTGCTGCTGATTTTTCAGGCGATGGACGCCGCGGGCAAGGATGGCGCCATCAAGCACGTCATGTCCGGCATCAATCCGCAGGGCTGCGAGGTCTTCAGCTTCAAGCGCCCCAGCGACGAGGATTTGGCGCATGATTTTCTCTGGCGCACGACGCGCTGTCTGCCGGAACGCGGGCGCATCGGCATCTTCAACCGCTCCTATTACGAGGAGGTGCTGGTCGTGCGCGTCCACCCGGAATTTCTTCAGGCGCAGAAACTGCCGGCAGAATTGCTCGACGGCGAAAAAATCTGGGACGAGCGGTATCGCTCCATCCTGGATTTGGAAAAGCACCTGTATCGCAACGGCACGCGCGTCGTGAAATTTTTCCTGCATCTTTCCAGGGAGGAACAGCGGCGGCGGTTTCTTGAACGGATTGACGATCCCAACAAAAACTGGAAGTTCAGCCAGTCGGACATCGCGGAGCGCGCGCGGTGGAAGGATTATCAAAAAGCCTACGAAGCCTGTCTGGGCGCGACGAGCACCGACCGCGCGCCGTGGTTCATTGTGCCCGCCGACGACAAGGAAAACGCGCGGCTCATCATTTCGCAGATCGTCCTCGACACGCTTGAAAATCTTAAAATGAGCTATCCCGAATCCGACAAGGCGCGCCGGAAGGAATTGCAGTCCATCCGCAAGCTGCTGGCAAAATAATTTCTCCATGACCGGCCTGATTGCAACGGCATCCGCGGGTTTCCACGAGAAGCCGGTCATCCTGACCATTTTTGCCGCCACATATCTTGGCGTTGCGATGGGGCGCGTGCCGGGTTTGAAACTGAACCGCGTCGGCATCGCCTTGCTCGGCGCCATCGCCATGATGATTTTCGGCCATGCCACCACCGCCGATGTCATCTCCTACGTCAACTGGCCGACGATTTTCCTGCTGTTCGGATTTTTCGTCATCTCCGCCCAACTCCGGCTGTCGGGATTTTACGACCGGGTGGCCGGCGGCATATCGGCGCGGCTTGAACATCCCGCGCGGTTCCTGCTCGTCCTGATGCTGGTGACAGGCGGGCTGTCCGCCTTCCTCAATCACGACATCGTCTGCTACGTTTTCGCGCCGATTGCCGGGGCCGCGCTCCTGCGCAAACAGATTAATCCGGTTCCCTTTTTGATTGCGCTGGCGATTTCAAGCAACATCGGCGCGGCGGCCACGCTCATCGGCAATCCGCAGAACATGATGATTGGCCAGATCGAACACCTTGATTTCGGCCGCTACATTCTTTGGACCTTCGTTCCGGTCACGTTTGCCATGGCTGCCGCCTACGGCATTATCTGGATGCTGTCGCGGGGGAAATTGCAGCCCGCACCGCCCGCCTCAAAAGAATTGAGCCAGCAAACTTACCCGTTCAACCGGGCGCACACGATTAAGGGACTGGTCATTCTCGCGGTGGCCATCGGCCTGTTTTTCACGTCGCTGCCCAAGGAAATCATCGCGCTTGCCGCCGCCGGCATTCATCTGGCCAGCACCAAATTCCGCACCGACGATTTGCTGAAGCTCGTGGACTGGCCGATTCTAGTCCTGTTCATGGGATTGTTCGTGGTCACCGGCGCGTTTCAATCCACCGGCTGCGGCGACCAGGCCATGCGCTGGCTGGCGCAAAGCGGATTCGACCTCAACGCCCCCGTCAACCTGGCGCTGGCCACGGCGGCGCTCTCGAATTTAATCAGCAATTCCCCCGCGGTGCTGCTGTTGCTCAATGTCGCCGACCTTTCCCGGCCCGGCGCGGCCTGCATCCTTGCGCTGGCCAACAGCTTCGGCGGCAGTCTCATCATTCTCGGCAGCGTCTCCAACATCATCGTCGTCCAGCAGGCGCGCGCCATGGGCATCAAAATTTCCTTCCGCGATTTTGCGCGGCTGGGCGTC
>JBEKRA010000057.1:0-15067 GCA_049519195.1 Verrucomicrobiota bacterium | reverse complement strand
CGGTCTTGACGAGCCAGACGTTGCGGTAAATGCCGCCGCCCGGATACCAGCGCGACGAATCCGGCGGATTGTTGAGGCGGATGGCGACGACATTTTCGCCGCCGAAATTGACATAGGGAGTCAGGTCCACCCGCCACGAGGAATAGCCATAAGGCCAGCCGCCGACAAATTTGCCGTTGAGCCAGACCGTCGCGTAAGACATGGCACCGTCCACGTCCAGATAGATTTTCTTGCCCGAGTCGGCCGCCGGGATGTCGAGATGCTTGCGATACCACGCGACGCCAAACCACGGGAGCCGGCCTGTTCCACCGGACAACGACTGCTTGAACGGCCCCTCGATGCCAAAGTCATGCGGCAGGTTCAGCGACCGCCACTGGCTGTCGTCAAAACCGGACTGCGCGAATGAAATGTCGCCGCCCGGGTTGCCGTCCGGCCACGCGGCGGGCGCGTTCGTTGTGAACTGATTGCCCGTGGCCAAATCCAGCCGCGCGATGGCGGCATAGTTCAGGTTCGTTCCGGCGTCGGGCGAGTCACCCTTGATGAAACGCCAGTTGGCGTCCAGCGAAACGCGCTCGCGTGGCGAATCGGCGGGAGCGGCGAAATTTGAAACCGGCAACAGGAACATCATGGCGAGCGGGAACAATTTGATTGAGTTCATAATTTGAATTTAATTGGACGCGGCATTTCTAGCAGCCTTTCGGACTCCGCGCAATAATTCTTGTCAGATCGGGAAGCGTCACCATCCCGCCACACCATCGCCAAGGCATGTGATTTGCGCGAATTGGTTTGCATTCCGCCGCCGTATTTATTGAATTGTTTGCGAATGCAACGCAAAATTCCTCAAACTCATTCCGCCGCGCCCGCGCCCGACCGCCGTGAAAAATTAAAATCTTTGATCGAACTTTCGCGCCTGCTCGCCGACCCCGCGCACCCGCTGGCGATTCTTGGCGAAGGCAACGCCTCGGCCAGGTTGAGCGATGAAACCTTTCTCGTGAAAGCCAGCGGTTGCAGCCTCGGCACGCTCGACAAAAACGGGCTGGTCGAGTGCCGCTCGAAAATAGTGCTGCCGCTGCTGGACAAAAACAATTTGAGCGACGCCGAAGTTGACGGAACGCTGCTCAACTCGCGGCTGGATGACAAGGCAAAGAAACCGTCGGTCGAGGCGCTGTTCCACGCCTGGCTGCTCTCCCTGCCGGGGATTGAGTTCGTCGGCCACACCCACGCGCCGGCGGTCCTTTCGGTCCTTTGCTCGCCGCGCGCGCGGGAGTTTTCCGAAAAAAGAATTTTCCCCGATGAAATTGTCTGCTGCGACGTGGCGTCGGTTTTCATCCCCTACACCGATCCCGGCTTGAAGCTGGCGCAGGCCATCCGCGTGAAGACGGAGGAATTTATCCGTAACATTGGCCGCCCCCCGCGCGTCATCCTCATGGAAAACCACGGCATCATCACGCTGGGCCGCTCCATCCAGGCCGTCCTGTCCGCGATGCTGATGGCGGAAAAGACGGCGGGCGTCTGGGTGGGCGCGGCGACGCTCGGCGGGCCGAAGTTCATGACGCCGGAACATGTCGCGCGCATTTCGGGGCGGCCCGACGAGGCGGTCCGCCGAAAAATGTTGAAGCTATGAATCACGATTGAGAAATCCTGCCGATGAAAAAAAATCCGAAACTGGAAAAATCCTTCACGCTCGCCTGGGAACGCTACGCGGAATCCGGTGTGGACGTGGATCGTGTGTTGAAAGACTTGGAGAAAGTCCCCGTGTCCCTGCATTGCTGGGAGGGCGACGACGTGGGCGGGTTTGAAAATTTCGGCGGCGCGCTCGGCGGCGGCCTCGTGGCCACCGGCAATTATCCCGGCAAGGCCCGCACGCCGCAGGAACTTCGCGCCGATGCCGGGAAGGCGCTGTCACTCATTCCCGGCAGGCATCGTTTCAATTTGCACGCCTTCTACGGCGATTTCGGCGGCAAAAAGGTGGACCGCAACGAAATCAAACCCGAACATTTCAAGAGTTGGATTGACTGGGCCAAGTCCATCGGCATCGGCCTGGATTTCAACCCCACCTGCTTCTCGCATTCCAAGGCGGCCGACGGCTTCACGCTGTCGCATCACGACAAGGGCATCCGCCAGTTCTGGATCGAGCACTGCCAGGCCAGCCGCGAAATCGGCGCGGCGATGGGCAAGGCGCTCGGCAGCCCCGCCGTCACCAACGTCTGGATTCCCGACGGCATGAAAGACTCGCCCGCCGACCGCCGCGGCCCGCGCGAGCGTCTCGCCTCGGCGCTGGACGAGGTGTTCAAGAAGCCGCTGAATCCCAAACACAACCTCGACGCCATCGAAGGCAAGCTGTTTGGCATCGGCGCGGAAAGTTACACCGTGGGCATGCACGAGTTTTATCTGGGTTACGCCGTCAAGCACCAGAAGCTGGTCTGCCTGGACGCCGGCCACTTTCACCCGACGGAAAACATGTCGGACAAGATTTCGTCCGTGCTCTGTTTCGTGCCGGAAATCCTGCTGCACGTCAGCCGGGGCGTCCGCTGGGACAGCGACCACGTGGTCATCCTGGACGACGCCCTGATGGGCATCGCGCAGGAACTGGTGCGCGGCGATTATCTTGGCCGCACGCACATCGGGCTGGATTATTTTGACGCCAGCATCAACCGCGTCGCCGCGTGGATCATCGGCGCGCGCAACATGCTCCGCGCCTTGTGCATCGCCATGCTCGACCCGGTTGACAAGCTCAAGAAGCTCGAACTCGCCGGCGACTACACCTCGCGCCTCGCGCTGATGGAAGAAGCCAAGACCATGCCCTTCGCGGCGGTTTGGGATTATTACTGCCTCAAACATGGCGTGCCAGTGGGCGAAGAATGGCTGGCGGAAGTAAAACGCCACGAAAAGGAAGTCTTGAGCAAACGGAGGTAATCCCCGGGTTTTAATCTCAATCCAAATATGAATCCAAATCCATTTCTTGGCGTTTTCTTTCACTGGCTGGGCGGCTTGGCCTCCGGCAGCTTCTATGTGCCCTACCGCGGCGTGAAAAAGTGGTCGTGGGAAACCTACTGGCTCGTCGGCGGTTTTTTCTCTTGGATCATTTGCCCGTGGCTGTTCGCCTCCTTCATGACAAATGACCTGTTGGGCGTGTTGAAGCAGCAGTCTTTGAGCACGCTGTGGTGGACTTATTTCTTTGGCGCAATGTGGGGGTTCGGCGGGCTGACGTTCGGCTTGACGATGCGTTATCTCGGAATGTCTCTGGGTATGGGCGTGGCGTTGGGTTATTGCGCCGCGTTCGGCGCGTTGATTCCGCCTATTTTCAAGACATTTTACGCGTCCATTCCCGCTCCCGAAACCATCGTTCAGATCGCCTCAACAGGACCGGGACAAATCACACTGGCGGGCGTGGCGGTCTGTCTGCTGGGCATCGGCATCGCGGCGCTGGCGGGTTTCACCAAGGAAAAAGAAATGCCGGCCGAACAAAAGAAAATGACCATCAAGGAATTCAATTTCAAGAAGGGTATTCTCGTGGCGACGTTTTCCGGCATCATGAGCGCCTGCTTTGCCTTCGCGCTCACGGCGGGCAATCCCATCGGCGACGCCTCTCTCGCTGCCGGCACCAAAACCCTGTGGACCGGCCTGCCGAAACTGGTCGTGGTGCTGTTGGGCGGTTTCACCACCAACTTCGTCTGGTGTGTGCTGCTGAACATCAAAAACGGGTCTGGATATCAATACTTCGCTTCGCACGTCCGCCAGGAGCACGCGCATCATGGCGGCCTCGGCAGTGGCGAAAGCGGCCCGGCGGGAACGGCCTCCGGAGGCGGTGCGCCGGCGGATTTGAAAATTCCGGCGCTGGCCAATTACCTGTTCTCCGCGCTTGCGGGCACACTGTGGTATTTCCAATTTTTCTTCTACTCGATGGGCGAGACGCAGATGGGCAAATACAAATTTGCGAGTTGGACGCTGCACATGGCCAGCATCATCATTTTCAGCACGATGTGGGGCTGGATTTTGCATGAATGGAAAGGCTCCAGCAAAAAGGCGCACTTGCTCATCGGCGGCGGCATCGGCACCCTCGTCCTTTCAACGATCATCATCGGCTTCGGCACGTGGCTGAAAAGCAAGGCTGCCGGCCAATAAACCTTTGATCCTGAAAGCCGCAATTAACCGGCCGCAAAAACGCACAAAAGGCGCATAAAGACTCATGCTTTTCACGTTTTTGAAAGACAACTTGCCTTCACCCGCCGGGGGAAAACCCACCGCACGGCCAGTGCCCTGCAAACGCTTTTATTTTGTGTCTTTTGCGCCTTTTTGCGGCAATTCAAACCGCGGATTTTAGGTTAACACCAATTCCGCTGTTTGCCGGACCACGGAATCAATTCGTGTAAATTCGTGCAATTCGCGTCTGTTGGTAGAGTAACCGGCGGGAGCGCGGTGTTTACGCCGCTTCACCGCCCGCAAGCCCGCAGGCCAATCGTTTCGTCGGGGTGCGCTCTAATCTTGAAGCGGCCTGACGGCCGCGCGCCGGGGGCAGTGTCAAGATGCGCCCTCCCAATTTCAGCTTTTGTTTTCACCCTTGCCGCTGCCGGGCCGCAGGCGTAGCATCACCCTATAGCTTGCAAATCAGGGAAAGGGATAAATTATGGATAAGACAGATTACGTTCTGAATAATGAACCGGAACCGGCTTCAAATGAAACTGTCTGGGCGTTTGACTTGGGCAAAGGCTCCATCGGCGATCCGCGATGAGCGCGATTTTACCCGATGCACTTCCGGGGGGAAGGCAAAACGTCCACCAATTGCGAAGCAAAAGCGCGGGCAACGGCCAGTTCATGCTGTTTTTTGTCGCGGGTGATGAAAAGGTCAGGCGTGATTTGCTCAAGCGCGGCCACGTGCAGCAAGTCCGCACTGCGGGCGACAATGGAATTTCCGCAGGCGGCGCTGATCTGATGGCTGTCTTTTAGAAGTTCCTGCCAGTCCACCATATTCAAGCTGAACGGCCCGACCCTGTGCAAGTGCTTGAAATAGCGCCGCAACGCCTCCGGCACGTCAGGGTTTAGTTTTTGGTTTTGAACGCAGAGTTGGCGCAGGCTGTTTCCGGTTTCAAATTGCGACCAGTCGCTTGTGATCCACTCTGCATTGAAGTGTTTTTTGAATTCCGCCATAGCGGCATCATGTCCGGCATCGGGCGGGTAAAGCAGCGCAACAAGAAAGGATGTGTCCGCATAGATTCTCACGATTCTTCCTCCATCATTTTGAGAGAATCAACCGGCGGACAGCCGGCGCAGATGCGGAAAAGCTCCCCCTCAATTTGCTCCGCCGTCAGGGTGTTTTTTTTCTCGCGCTGGACGGTCAATCCGCCTTGCCGGTCATCAATCGCCATCCGCTCGCCGGGCTTCAAAACTGACAGCCGGGCTGGGTTTCTGGTTAATTCCCGTTTCGTAATTGTATTCATGCTGACAATGTTGTATGACAACATACGAATGTCAAGGACGTTTTTGGGCTGGACGCCAAATATTTTACCCGATGCACTTCCGGGGGGAAGGCAATGGGGCTGGTGCTGGTGCATGGAGGCTTGGAGTTCCGGCTTCAGCCGGGCCGGCGTGAAATTTTTTCCAAAAGGACTTGACGGGAGCGGATACTTTCGTAACTTTCTTAATTAATGATTTTTTCTCCTTCACGCATGGGCCGCCTGAACAAGCGCGCGCTCATCCGGCAATTGCAAAAGGCCGGAGTGTCGTCGCGCGCGGGCCTGGCGCGTTCGCTGGGCATGAGCCAGCCGACGGCGGGAAAAATCGTGAACGAGCTGCTCGCGCTGAAGATTCTTGAGGAGGTTGGAACACCGGCGGCCAACGGCCACGTCGCGGCGGCGGGCCGGATGGGACGGCCCGGGCGGCAGTTGCAACTAAACCGTTCCGAGGCGCGCTTTCTGGGCATCCAGCTCGGCATCACCGAAACCTGGCTGGCGGAATTGCCGGTCGGCATGACGGACGCGGACGACTGGCAGGTTTCCTTCCGGATTCCGGCGTCACACCCAAATCCCGCCGGGGAATGGGAACGCAAGTTGCGCGCGGCGGCGCACAAGCTTCATTCCCGGAATTTTTTGGGCGTGCTGTTGAGCGTGCCGGGTTTGGTGGATGAATCCACAAACCGCATCCTGTTTTCGCCGAACATCCACTGGAGCGAAAACGTGGATTTGGCGGCGGTCATCCGCAAAATCTGGAAGACGCCGGTTTTGCTTGTGCAGGAGGAAGGCGTGCTGGCGCTGGGCCACCAGGTCAACCACCCGGTTCATGAGGATTTTCTGCTCGTGGACTTCGGCGACGGTGTCGGCGGGGCGGTCATTGTCGCCGGCAAACCGCTTACTCATCCACTGCCAGTCCATGGCGAGATCGGCCACACACCCGTGCTTGGCAACAAGCGCAAATGCGGCTGCGGCGCGACCGGCTGCATGGAGACTCTTATTTCGACGCGCGGGCTGCTGGAAAGTTTCCGCGCGGGCTGTCCCGGCAAAAACAATTCCTGGGCCGAACTGCGGGCGGACATTGAGCAAAACGGCGTCAGGCCGTGGCTCGCGCAGGCGCTGGACGCGGCGGCGGTTGCCATTGCCGGCGCGCTGAATGTGCTCGGCCTGCGTCGTGTCGTCATCACCGGCAGCCTCACGGAACTGCCACCATCCGTCCTCGCGCACCTCGCAAATGCCGTCCAAAACGGCACGATGTGGGCGCGTTTCGGCGACGTGGAATGCACGGGCGCGCCGCGCCAGCGCACCGCGGGGCTGGTGGCCGTGGGCATTGACCAGCTGGTGGTGCCGGACAAGGATCTGCCGGTTTTCGTCTCCGGAAAAATATTGCGTGGCAAATCCAGCACCGTGTAATCTAACAATTAACCAACAATTAAAATTAAACCAACCAAACCAACATGAAATCCGCGTTTCCACAAATCAACAACATCGCCTACGAAGGCGCAAACTCCAAGAATCCACTCGCGTTCAAGCACTACAACGCCGATGAAATCGTCGCGGGCAAGACGATGCGCGACCACCTGCGTTTCGCGGTGGTTTACTGGCACACGTTCCGCGGCACCGGCAGCGATCCGTTCGGCGCGGGCACAATGCAGCGCCCGTGGGATGACGGCTCGAACTCCGTCAGCAACGCCCAGAACCGCGCCCGCGTCGCCTTGGAGTTCGTCTCCAAACTCGGCGCCCCGTATTATGCATTCCACGACCGCGACATCGCGCCAGAGGGAAATACGCTCGCCGAGACCAACAAGAATCTGGACGCGGTTGTCAAGGTGTTGAAAGAAGAACAGAAGCGCACCGGCGTCAAACTGCTTTGGGGCACGGCAAATCTGTTTTCCAATCCGCGCTTCGTCCACGGCGCGAGCACGAGCTGCAACGCCGACGTGTTCGCGTTTGCCGCCGCGCAGGTGAAAAAGGCGATTGAGGTGACGCACGAACTCGGCGGTCAAGGCTACACGTTCTGGGGAGGGCGCGAAGGCTACATGACACTGCTCAACACGGACATGAAGCGCGAGCAGGAGCACCTGGCCAGATTCCTCCATCTCGCCGTCGCCCACAAAAAGCAGATCGGCTTCAAGGGCCAGTTTTACATCGAGCCGAAGCCGAAGGAGCCGACCAAGCACCAATACGATTCCGACGCCGCCGCGTGCCTGAATTTCCTGCGCCAATTTGACTTGATGCCGCACTTCAAGCTCAACATCGAGACCAACCATGCAACACTGGCGGGCCACACGATGCAGCACGATCTTGAAGTGGCGGGCGGCGCGGGCGCGCTCGGCTCGATTGACGCCAACACCGGCGACGAATTGCTCGGCTGGGACACCGACCAGTTCCCGACCAGCGTTTATCTGACGACCCAAATCATGCTAACGATCTTGAAATACGGCGGCTTCAAAACCGGCGGCACGAATTTCGACGCCAAGGTGCGCCGCGAAAGCTTCGAGCCGATTGACTTGTTCTACGCGCACATCGGCGGCATGGACGCCTTTGCGCGCGGGCTGAAGATTGCGGTGGCGATTCGCGATGACGGACGGCTTGCGGAGTTTGTGAAGAACCGTTACGCATCGTGGGACAGCGGGATCGGCGCGAAAATCGAATCCGGCAAGGCGGGCTTCAAGGAACTGGAAGCCTATATGCTCAAGCAGGGCGAAGTGACGCCGAACGCCAGCGGCCGCCAGGAATTCCTGGAAAACCTCATCAACGAATTCATTTGAACAACTGGCTTTGAACCACACAAAAACTATGAGCATAAACCTGAAACAATTCGAAGTCTGGTTTGTCACCGGCAGCCAGCATCTTTACGGACCGGAAACCTTGAAGAAAGTTGCCGAACACTCGCAGGAAATCGCCAGGGCGTTCAACGTCGCGCCTGCAATTCCCGTGAAAGTCGTCTTCAAGCCGGTGATGGTTTCGCCCGACGCCGTGACGGAACTTTGCCAGGCGGCGAACAACGCCGCCAAGTGCATCGGCCTCATCACCTGGTGCCACACGTTCTCGCCGTCGAAGATGTGGATCAACGGCCTCAAGCAGCTCCGCAAGCCGGTGGCGCACCTGCACACGCAATACAACCGCGACATTCCGTGGGCCTCCATTGACATGGATTTCATGAACATGAACCAGGCCGCGCACGGTGACCGCGAACACGGCTTCATCTGGAGCCGGATGCGCTTGAACCGCAAGGTCGTCGTCGGCTTCTGGCAGGAAAAATCCACGCAGGAAAAACTCGGCGCGTGGGCGCGGGCGGCGGCGGCGTGGGCCGACTGGCAAACCGCCAAGTTCTGCCGTTTCGGCGACAACATGCGCGAAGTGGCCGTGACCGAGGGCGACAAGGTGGCCGCGCAGATGAAATTCGGTTTCTCCGTCAACGGCTACGGCGTCTGCGACCTGGTGAAGGTTGTCAATGAAGCGACGGAAAAGGAAATTGACGCGCTGTGCAAAACTTACGAGGCAGCTTACGAAATGTCCGCCGATTTGAAAAAAGGCGGCAAGCGCCACAAATCCATCCGTGAAGCCGCTCGCATCGAAGCCGGCATGCGCGCGTTCATGACGAACGGCGGATTCAAAGGATTCACCACGACGTTTGAAGATTTGCCCGGGCTTGTGCAGTTGCCAGGCCTCGCGCCGCAAAGGTTGATGGCCGACGGCTACGGCTTTGGCGCGGAAGGCGACTGGAAAACCGCCGCGCTCCTGCGCGCGATGAAAGTCATGGCGAGCGGTCTCAAGGGCGGCACGTCGTTCATGGAGGATTACACCTACAATTTGCAGCCGGGCAACAAGGTCGTGCTCGGCGCGCACATGCTGGAGGTTTGTCCGAGCATCGCGGTTGGTTTTCAACACGCCCGCCGGCCCGTCGCTGGTTGCGTCATTGCTGGATTTCGGCAACCGCTTCCGCCTGCTCATCAACGAAGTGGACGTCGTGAAACCGGAACAGCCGATGTCCAAGCTGCCCGTCGCGCAAGCGGTGTGGAAGTGCCGGCCGAATTTCGAGGACGCCTGCGCCGCGTGGATTTACGCGGGTGGCGCGCATCACACCGGCTTCAGCCAGGCGGTGACGACCGAGATGCTGGAAGATTTCGGCGCGATGGCCGGAATCGAAGTTGTCATCATTGACGCCAACACCAAAGTCCGCCAGTTCAAACAGGAATTGCTTTGGAATGACGCTGCCTACGGTTTGAAGAGCGGCTGGACCCCCTGACAACAATTCAAACGCCGAGAGTGCAACAAAGAATACGCCCCAAGTCGGGCAGCCCCGAAACTACTCAAGCAGAACGAAGCGCACATGGTTGCGGTGGCTTGTCGCATGGAAGTTAGTCCTTGGATCAGCTTGCATTGTGTATTCGATTGCGAGGGCAACGCATGGTGGAATTTCCGCCTTTGATTATGCGATTTTGCTCGTCGGCGTGATCTTGTGCGGGCCGAGGTTCAGGAAGCTTAGAATTGGTGGCAGACCGGGCATTACGATCTTGTTCTAAGGATATGAAGCGATCGGATATTGCGCGACTACAGCCCGGCTGATTGGAAGTCGAAATCAGCGAACGCAACTGCCGATGGCCGGAACGCCTGCAAGCCGATCAGCCAGAAAATGGCAGCGACGCATTTTGGCGGCCTTTTGACGCAAATTGGCGTTGCGGATTTTTTTGCAATGCGAATCATTACCCGATGTCCATTAGACCAATCCCTGAATTATTGCGCATGACACACTTGAAATTGAAATGCTGGCCCGCTGCGGCAGCGCTGATGGCTGCTCTGGCGGCAAACGCCCAGCCGGCGAAAATCACCGTGGACGCCACGCATCCCGCGCATCCGATTTCGCCGACGTTGTGGGGAATCTTCTTCGAGGACATCAACATGTCCACCGACGGCGGCATTTATCCGGAACTGGTGCGCAACCGCTCGTTCGAGGATGCCGACAAGCTGGAGAACTGGAAGTTCACCAGTGCCGACGGCAAGAGTGAAGCAGTGATTTCCACCGCCGACGTGCATGGCCAGCCAACGCCGCTGAATCCGTTCAACCGCAAATCGCTCCGCGTGAGTGCCGACGGCGTGTTCACGCTACAGAACGCAGGTTACTGGGGCATGAACATCGTTTCCGGCGACAGCTATGCCTTCAAGCTCGCGGCGCGCGGCGACAAATTTGACGGCAAGCTCACCGTGAAAGTGTTGGGCAACGCCGGTGATGTTCTCGGCAGCGGCGACATTTCCGGCATCGGCAACGACTGGCAATATCACACGCTCGATTTGACTGCGACCGGCGGCGATCCGAAAGCGAAGCTGGAAATTTCCGGCGACGGCAAGGGCGTTTTGTTCCTCGACATGGTTTCATTGCTGCCGAAAAATACATGGAAAAATCACGGCTTGCGCACCGACCTCGCGGAATCGCTGAATGGTTTGCATCCGGCCTTTGTGCGTTTTCCCGGCGGTTGCTGGGTGGAGGGCGACGATTTCGCGCACATGAACCATTGGAAGAACACCATTGGCGACATTGATTCGCGCACGCCGCTCTGGAACATCTGGGGCTACAACGCCACGCACGGACTCGGCTACTACGAATATCTCCAGCTTGCCGAAGACCTCGGCGCCGAGTCGCTGTTCTGCATCAACGTCGGCATGTCGCACAAGGAAACCATTCCGATGGACCGCATGGACCAGTGGGTGCAGGACGCGCTCGACGCGATTGAATTTGCCAACGGCCCGACGAATTCCATTTGGGGCGCCAAGCGCGCCGCCGCCGGCCATCCCGCGCCGTTCGGTCTGAAATATATGGAAATCGGCAATGAAAACGGCGGCTTCAACGGCTACGTCGAGCATTACCAGCTATTCTACAACGCCATTCGCGCGAAATATCCGGAAATAAAATTTGTCGCCGACGGCTGGGATGATTTCGGCGCGCAGCAGCCGGACTTGGTGGACGATCATTATTACGACACGCCAGAATGGTTCATGCGCCACGCCGGCCAATACGACAAGACCGATCGCAACGGCGCGAAAGTGTTCGTCGGCGAATACGCCGTCACTCAAAAATGCGGCAAGGGCAACCTGCGCGGCGCGATTGGCGAAGCGGCGTTCATGACCGGTTTGGAACGCAATTCCGACGTGGTGAAAATGGCCAGCTACGCGCCGCTGCTCGTCAACTTGAACCATCGCGCGTGGAATCCCGACCTCATCAATTTCGACAGCGCGAAGTGGTATGGCCTGCCGAGCTATTACGTCCAAAAATTGTTCGCCGAAAATCGCGGCGACGTTTATCTACCGACAGACGTGCAATCGCCGATTGCCGAACCGCCGACCACCGGCGGCATGATTGGCGTCGGCACGTGGAACACGGCGGCGGAATTCAAGGACATCCAGGTTGCCGATCCGGACGGAAAAGTATTGTTCACCTCTGATTTCAGCGCCGACTCGAAGGGCTGGAATCTGCTCGGCGACGGCGCGGACTGGAAAGTCCAGGACGGCGTGCTCCGGCAAAACGCGGAGCGCGAATTCATCCGCGCGCTCGCAGGCGACAAGAAATGGACCGATTACACCCTCACGCTCAAGGCGCGGAAAATTTCCGGCGCGGAAGGCTTCCTGATTTTGTTCCGCGTTGCCGGCAACGACGACCGCACCTGGTGGAACATTGGCGGCTGGGGCAACACGCAGGACGCCATCGAATGCGGCGGCACGACGGATTCCAAGCCGGGCAAAATTGAGAGCGGCCGCTGGTATGACATCAAGCTCACCGTCGCCGGCAGGCGGGTGAAATGCTGGCTCGATGGGCAGTTGATTCACGACGCTGAATTCGACGCCGGTGGCAAAGTCAACGCGCTTTACGCCACCGCCGCAACCGATGCGCAGACCGGCGATGTCATTGTGAAAGTCGTCAACACGCAAACCGATCCGCTGCAAACCGAATTGAATTTGTCCGGCGCAACCTTGACCGGCAAAGGCAAAGCCACCGTGTTGACCTCGGAAAATGCCGCGGACGAAAATTCGCTGGACAATCCAATGAAAGTATCGCCAAAAACGGAAGATGTGAATTTCAGCGGCACGACGCTAACGCGCGCGTTCCCTGGAAACTCCTTCACCGTGCTGCGGCTGCAAAGCAAATAGAAAAATATGCAACTCCAACGTGTAAAACTCGTTTTTGTCGTTTCTGTCCTGCTGTCGCTGGTGGCTTCCGCTCGCGCGGATGTCGCCGCCATGAAGGTGGCCCGCGCCACCGAGCCGTTTCCGCTCACTGACGTTCAATTGCTGGACGGCCCGTTTCGCGACGCGATGCTGCGCGACCAAAAATATCTGTTGAGCCTCGAACCGGACCGCCTCCTCCACACCTTCCGACTTAATGTCAATCTGCCATCCAGCGCGAAACCGCTCGGCGGATGGGAAGAACCGAAAGGCGAACTCCGCGGCCACAGCCTCGGCCATTATCTCTCCGCGTTGTCGCTGATGTATGCCAGCACCGGCGACCAGCGTTTCAAGCAGCGCGCGGATTACATTGTCGGCGTGCTGGCGCAATGCCAGAGCAATTCCCCTGCGGCGGGGTTTCATGAAGGTTATTTGTCGGCATTCCCGGAATCGTTCATTGACCGCGTCGAGCGAAGCCAACAGGTTTGGGCACCGTGGTATACCTTGCACAAAATTTTGGCGGGGCTTCTGGACGCAAACCGTCTCTGCGGCAACGAGCAGGCGCTCGCCGTCGCGGAGAAAATGGCGAATTGGGTGAAATTCCGCGTGGACGGCATCTCGCACGAGCAAATGCAGAGATCGCTCGGCAATGAGCACGGCGGCATGAACGAGGCGCTGGCCAATTTGTATGCCGTCACCGGCAACACAAATTATCTGGCGCTTTCCGCCGCGTTCAACCACGCCCAAGTGCTCGACCCGCTGGCGCGCGGCGAGGATCGACTGGACGGCCTTCACGCCAACACGCAGATTCCCAAAATCATCGGCGCGACGCGCGAGTATGAATTCACTGGCGATCCTAAATATCTGGCCATCGCCAACACGTTCTGGGATTCCGTGGCACTGCGGCGCTCCTACGTCATCGGCGGCCACAGCGACCGCGAACATTTCTTTTCGACAAACGACTTTGCCAAACATCTGGGCACCGACACCTGTGAAACCTGCAACACCTACAACATGCTCAAGCTCACGCGCGAGATGTTCTCGCTCGAACCGGACGCGCAAAAAATGGATTTTTACGAGCGCGGCCTTTACAATCACATTCTCGCTTCGCAGGATCCGGAGACCGGCATGTTCGTTTATTTGATGTCGCTCAAACCTGGCCATTTCAAGACCTATTCCACGCCGGACAATTCCTTCTGGTGCTGCGTCGGCACCGGCATGGAAAACCATTCCAAATACGCCGACACCATTTATTTCCACACGGCGGATTCGCTGTTCGTGAATTTGTTCATCGCGTCGGAGCTGACGTGGCCGGAGAAAAATGTATCCGTGCGGCAGGAGACGAAATTTCCGGAAAGCGACACCAGCGTCCTGAAAATCAAAACCGCCAAGCCGGTTTCACTCGCGTTGAAGATTCGCCATCCGGCCTGGGCGACCGACGGCCTGAAGATTTCAGTGAACGGCAAAACGCAGAAAATCACCTCCACGCCCGGCAGCTACGTGACGCTGCAGCGCGAATGGCGCAATGGCGATACTATAAAGATCCAGTTGCCAATGAAATTGCACACCGAATTCCTGCCAGGATCAACCAACGAAATCGCCTTTCTTTACGGCCCGATCGCGCTGGCCGGCGAACTGGGCACCAACGGAATGCCCGCCCGTCTGTATGCCCACGGGCAGGGCGATTTAAACCGCGTGCCCACCCCGGCCGTGCCGTCGCTGGTGACCACGCCGGACAAATTGGTCAACCAAGTCAAACCTGTTTCGACCGTTTCAAGTCAACCTGTCTATCCCCATTTGGCGACACTCCTCATGCACTTCAACTCCATTTCCAGCAAACCTTTGACGTTTCGCACGGCAGGCATCGGCCAGCCACAGGACATCACCTTGATTCCGTTTTACGAGACGCACCACGAGCGATACTCGGTTTATTGGAAACTTCTTTCCGAGGCGGAATGGAAAGCGCAATCTGCCGCCGCCACGGCTTCAAAATAGAAATCAAACAAACAAGAATATATGCCAGCAAAATACACCATCGGATTGGACTACGGCACGAATACGGTTCGCTGCCTCATCGTCAATGTCGCCAACGGCGCCGAAGTCGGCACCGCCGTTTGGACCTACTCGCACGGCACCGCCGGCGTGATTCTCTCGCGCGACCCGAATCTCGCGCGGCAGCATCCGGCGGATTACGTCGCCGGGGCGGAAATCACCATCAAGCAGGCGCTCGCCGCGGCGAAGAAATCCGTGAAGGGTTTCAGCGCCGACCAGGTGATCGGCATTGGCGTGGACACGACGGGCAGCACGCCCATGCCCGTGGACGCCAACGGCCAGCCGCTGGTTTACCAGAAAAAATTCGCCAATAATCCCGCCGCGCTCGCATGGCTGTGGAAAGACCACACTGGCGTGGCCGAAGCTGCGGAAATCACCGCGCTGGCAAAAAAAATGCGCCCGCAATT
>JBEKRA010000056.1:0-9453 GCA_049519195.1 Verrucomicrobiota bacterium | reverse complement strand
TTTGCGCGGATGAAAAAGGACGGCGTGCCGCTCGGCGAAATTCTCGCCGTCAGCGGCAGCGGCCAGCAGCACGGCTCGATTTATCTCAACGAAAAAGCGGAGGCGGCGCTGGCAAATCTGGATCCGCGAAAACCTCTGGCGGAAAATCTTCGGGGCGTCTTTTCGCGCAAAACATCGCCCATCTGGATGGATTCCTCGACCGCGAAGGAATGCGCCGAAATCCGGAAAAAGCTCGGCGGCATCAAGTTCACCGCCTCGCGCACCGGCTCGGACACGTTCGAGCGGTTCACCGGCCCGCAAATCCGCAAGTTTTACAAGACCGAGCCGAAGGCCTACGCCAGAACCGCCGGCATCGCGCTTGTCAGCTCGTTCATGGCGTCGCTGCTCGCCGGGAAAATCGCGCCGGTTGATTTTGGCGACGGTGCGGGGATGAACCTCATGGACATCCGGCGGAAAAACTGGAACCACGACGCGCTCAAGGCCACCTCGCCCAGCCTCATCAACAAACTGCCGCCGCTCGCCGAGTCCGGCCGGGCCATTGGTTCGGTCAGTTCCTATTTCGTCCGGAAATTCGGTCTCAACCCGGAGGCGCTCGCCACCGTCTGGACCGGCGACAATCCGGCGAGCGTCATCGGCCTCGGCCTCGTCAAGCCCGGCCAGGTCGCCATCAGCCTCGGCACCAGCGACACGTTCTTCGGCACCATGGAAAAATGCCAGACCGACGAAAACGGCGAGGGCCACGTCTTTGGCTCGCCCGCCGGCGGCTACATGACGCTCATTTGTTTCAAAAACGGCTCGCTAGCCCGCGAAAAAATCCGCGAACTCTACAAAATATCCGACTGGAAAAAATTCGGCGGACTCGTTGCGCAGACTCCGCCCGGCAACAACGGCGGAATTTTGCTGCCGTGGTTCGAGGCGGAAATCGTTCCGCGCGTCAACCAACCTGGCATTCATCGCTTTGACCTCGACGAAAAAAATGCCGCCGCAAACTGCCGCGCGATTTTCGAGGCGCAGATGATGTCCATGCGGCTGCATTCGCGCTGGATGAATGTGTCGCCAGAAAAGGTCTACGCGACTGGCGGCGCGTCGAACGACCTGGCACTCCTGCAAGTCATGGCCAACGTGATGAACTGCCGCGTGCTGCGCATTGAAATTTCCAAGAGCGCGGCGCTCGGGGCGGCCTTGATGGCCGCGCATGGCCGGCTCGCCGCCGCAGGAAAAGAACTTCAGTGGGAAAAACTCACCGCCGGTTTCAGCAGGCCGGTTCCGAACAGCGAAATCCGCCCCGATAAAAAGGCCGCGAAGGTTTACAGCCAGTTGATTGAAAAATACGCCGCGTGCGAAGGCGAGGCGCTGGACTCAATCAACGGTTAAAACCCCCGCAAATCCGTGCTGCTGCGCCGGGGCAAACCGGGCGCGGGCGTGCGCTTGAGAACGAGATATTCGATGCCGAGCTTCCGGCAATAATCGCGTTTGCCGCCCTTGTCGCCGTCGTCGTTCACGGCGTAAATGTCCGGCTTCAATCTCTTGATTTCCGGGTCGGCGTCCAACCAGCCTTCGCCGCTCGAAATAAGCGCCTGCTTCACGAACTTGATCGAGCCGACGATGTAACGGCGCTCGTCCTGCGGCAGGAGCGGATGGCCTTCGCCTTTGAGCAGCCGGATGTTTGCATCGTGGCCAACGATGACGTAGAGATCGCCGTAGGCGCTGACTTCCTCCAAAAACCGGACGTGGCCGGAGTGAAACCAGTCGTAGCTGCCGGTGACGATGACTTTCTTGCGACCGGACGCGGGCAGCGGCGCAGGCTCGGAAAATCCTTTCAACTCGTCTGGCTCGAAAACACGCCGGGCGATTTTATTTTCGCGGGCAAAAGCCTCTCGCGCGGGACTGGCCGTAGCGGCAACGTCAGCCCAGACGTCCGCCTTCAGATTTTTCGGCAATGTGTCAAAGCCGGCTGAAGCATCGGCCTCGATAACGCGGCTGACGTAACGGACGGCGTTCAAGAAATACTTCCGTTCGGCCAGCGGAAATTTTGGCGGTTTGCCAGTGAGTTTTTGCAGCGTGGCGTCCGGCCAGAGCAGCACATAAAGTTCGCCGAGCTTCGCCGCTTCTTCCAGAAAACGCAGATCGCGCGATTTGATGTCATCAAATCCGCCGGAGACGATGATTTGTCTGGCAGAAGTCATTTTTGAGCGACGCGCACGTTCACCTTGAACGCGCCGGGCACCGGTTCGTCGGAAACGACAATCAAATAACCACCACCACAGCCGGAATACATCGCGCCGGGATATTGCCGTTGATACGCCTTGAGCAGCGCCATCAAATCCAACCGAATGAGGGGATGCCCAACGACGTGCGGCAGCAGCGTCTCCCAGCATTTCATGTTCAGATTGAGCGAGGCGCCGAGCGCCTTCGTGTCCATTTTGACGATGGCATCGAAGCAATCCTTGCCGCATCTGCCAAGCTTGGCGACCCATTTCGGATCGAGATTTATTATGCCGAGCGGGTTGTATCCTTCGGGCCGCGGCTCAACGGGAATCAGGTGCAAAATGTTGCTCAACCAGCGCGCGACCTTCGCGTTATTGCAGGATTCGACGTGGGACGGGAAAACGCCGCCGTTAATTTTGAAATCGTAATCCAGCCGGTTCACGCCTGGATAAACCAGGCCGATCATGTCCTGCGAACCGCTCGGCTCGGCCTTGCCATTGTTTTCGATTTTGTAAAGTTCGCGCACCAAATCTTCCGGAGAACGGTCCGGCAGTTTGCCATTCCAAATCCGCATCGCGATGGCGCGCGTGCTGTTGGCGAGGCCGCACCGGTCCATCGGGTGGAAATTCGGCTCGATCTGCACCACAACCATTGAGCCGGGCGGCTTGGGGTTGTGTTCGGAAACAAGCGGCTGGTCAATCCAACCGCCAGCCAGTTGCAGGCGGCTGGGAATGAAACCCAGCGCTTCCGCGATGAACGGAGGAGCTTTGCCTTTCATCAGAGGAGTTTTGCCTTTCATCATAGGAGCTTTGCCTTTCATCAGAGGAGTTTTGTCTTTCATCAGAGGAGTTTTGCCTTTCATCAGAGGAGCTTTGCCTTTCATCATAGGAGCTTTGCCTTTCATCAGAGGAGTTTTGTCTTTCATCAGAGGAGTTTTGTCTTTCATCAGAGGAGCTTTGCCTTTCATCAGCCTATGCCCACGCGTTTGCCGGCTTTGCGGTGGTGATATTGTTCCTTGATCCACTTGTAAGTTTCCGCCAGGCCCTTGTTGAGTGTGGTGCTCGGCTCCCATTTCAGGACTTTCTTGATAAACGTGTTGTCGGAATTGCGGCCCGCCACGCCAAGCGGCGCGGTGAGGTCGTGTTTACGCACCAACTTCACACCGGCAATTTTTTCAATCTTGGTCAGCAGCTCGTTGATTGAGACGAGTTCGCTGGAGCCGAGGTTGATCGGCGTGGCAATCAAATCGTCGCAGTGCATGATTTTGTCAATGCCCTGCACGCAATCGTCAATATACATGAAGCTGCGGGTCTGGTGGCCGTCGCCCCAGATCGTGATTTCCTTTTTGCCGGTGTCAATCGCCTCGATGACCTTGCGGCAAAGCGCGGCTGGTGCCTTTTCGCGTCCGCCGTCCCAGGTGCCGTGCGGCCCATAAACATTGTGGAAACGCGCAATCGCGGTCTTCATGCCGCGCTCGTGCCAGTATTCCTGACAGAACATTTCGGAAATCAATTTCTCCCAGCCGTAGCCGCGCTCGGCCATCGCCGGGTAAGCATCGGATTCCTTCAACGCGCGGACATTAGGATCCTGCTGTAGCAGCGTGTTGTAGGCGCAGGCGGAGCTGGAATAAAAATAACGCCGTGTTCCGGCCTTGTAAGCAGCCTCGACCATGTGCGTGTTGATTAGAACCGAGCGCAGGCACTCGACGCGGAAACGTTCGATGAAACCCATGCCGCCCATGTCGGCGGCGAGGTTAAAGACCTCGACCGCGCCTTCGCAGACGCGCTTGCAATTGTCCTCGTGGCTGACATCCAGACAGAGGTTCTGGACGCCGGGAACGTGCAAATACCATTCGTAAAGCGGCTTCTTGTCCACCGCGCGGATGTTGGTGAAACCTTTCTTCCTGAAATGAAGCGCGAGATTGCCGGCAATGAAGCCGCCCGCGCCGGTGATGACAATCAAATCATCCTTTTTCAAAGCCGGATCTTTTTCGACGAGTCGTTTCTTTTCCATGAATTAATTTGTGTTGAACAGCATAAAAATACACTGGACATGCAGGCAGGGGAATGACAATAGTTTGCCAGAGAATGACGATTATTGACTTTTTATGAAAGCGTCAAGCCAGGCCAAATCCATCCCGGCGGAAGCGCCGGAATTTTTTTCGCCGCAAGTTTCAGCGGCGCGGCGGTTTTACCTGAACCTGAACCCGCCAAAGCACGCATCCCTGGCCGTTGTCAGCGGCGGCTGCGAACAATGCGCGCCTGATTACGAAATCCACCGTCCGACGTTTCCGTTTTACTCGATTGAATATGTTGTGCGCGGCCGCGGTTTGCTGAAACTGCAAAAGCACAGCCACAGTTTGCAGACGGGCTGCGTCTTTTCCTATGGTCCCGGCGTGCGGCAGGACATCATTGCCGACCCCGCCGATCCGCCGGTCAAATACTTCGTGGACTTTTCCGGCCTGCAATCAAAGGAGATTCTCCGCCACTGCCATCTGCCGCCGGGCAGCGCCTCGCAAATTTTCCCGCCCAATGAAATCCAGAACCTCTTTGACGAACTCATCCGCTGCGGGCAGCGCGGCGGGTCGCAAGGCGCGGAACTGTGCGCGAGGCTCCTGGAATGTCTGGCCCTGAAAATCGCCGGCGCGCGTGCGCCGCTGGCGGGGACCGAGGCGCTCTCCTTCACCACCTACCAGCGCTGCTGGCAGCACATTGAGACCCATTTCCAGCGGCTGAAAACGCTGCGGCAGATTGCGCAGGAATGCCACGTGGACGCCGCCTACATGTGCCGGCTGTTTCAACGCTACAGCCACCAAAGCCCATACCAAATTTTGATGCGCCTGAAGATGAACCTCGCCGCCGAATGGCTTCAGCAGCCCGGCTCACTGGTCAAGCAGGTTTCCGAACGCGCCGGTTTCAGCGACCAGTTTCATTTTTCGCGCGCCTTCAAGAGCGTGTTTGGCGTTGCGCCCAACATGTTCCGCCGGCTGCGCTAAAAAATCGGCATCCATTCCGCCGATATGTGAGGAAGCACCTGCATTTGCACGGCCTTGAACTCCAAGACCACGATTCGAGAAGCGAACGACTACACTTGGGGCATCCATCTTGTGGCGGGCTTGGGAAGCCAACCCGCTCCGGTGCTGACTTTCAAATGAGAGGCTCATGCCTCGCCATCGGTTGCCACATTTCAAACAAAACAACCCTGTCAATACTACTACATTACTATTGACTGACCCGAATGGCCCTTAGTTAAGGCCCCGATAATTGCGGGGTCTGCCTTTCCAGTAACGGCTGCGGTGGGAGATTTCCACGAATTTACGGCGCGGCTTGTTGAGCAAAGGATAGGGCTTGGGACGGCGTTTGACGGCGCGAGGTTCAGTTCGGTTGGGTCGCAGCGGCACTAAATCGCGCGCCAGGGCCAGCAGCAAGTCCTCCCATAGTTGGCGGCGCAGTTTGCGATTGGGCGCCCGGCTGATGGCGTCGCTGAACTGGCGCAACGCGTCGAGACTTCCCTTGAAGCTGACCCGTTCCAATTCCACCCGGTGAACCGCCACGGCCTCCGCCATCAAACAGCGGACCAGATTGTGAGCCACCAGATATGCCAACAGTTCCTTCTGGGCCATTTCCGGGGTCTTGCAGCGCAGTTGCTCCATGCCCAGGGTCGTCTTGAGATCGCGCAGGCACAGTTCCAATCGCCAGCGCCGGGCATAAAGCGCCGCCAGTTCCTGTGCCGGGTAGAGTTCGCAATCCAACAGGGTGGTCACCAGCGTGATCCGGCGGTTGCGAAATCCCCGGATCGTGGTGGTGAAGCGGAGGATGCGCACGGTGATTTGGGCCGGCAGCAAATCCCATTGGTTGGGTGAAAGAATCTCCGATTGCTGGCAGTTCTTGGTCCAAACAAACAAGCCGTCGTTCTTGCCCAGGCGCCGGGCCTTGCGAAAATCCACTTTGCGGCGTTGATGCAGGCGGGCCACCACATCGACGCCTCGTTGGGGCAGGCCCGCCAGCGTGGCATACTCGCCATAGGCGCGGTCGCCCAGGAGAATGTCGCCCTTATTGAGTTGGTTCCACAACCCCCGCAACAGGCGCAAGTCATGGTGATGGATACTGCCGAGGATGACGTTGAGAACAGCCCCGCCGCACAGGGAGAAGATCACGACGAACTTCAGCAAAGGGAAGCCGCAACCCGGTTTTTGCGAACCGGGCTGAGGGTATCTTTGCTGGTTGGCGGGCGTGTCTGCCAATTGAGTCGAGGAGCCGTCCACGACCTTGACGGGACGGCCTTGGAGCCGGGAACTTTGGCCGACCCGGCGATCGGCGGTTTGGGCTGTGGCCTCAAGGGCTTTTTCCAGCCGTTCCTTGGGGAAGCGGAGGCGGGCTTGAATGTAGGCCGAATCGCCCTCCGAGATCGGCGGCAGGCCGTGCAGCGTGCGCAAGGCTTGGACTTGGCGGACCACCTCGCGGCAGGCCGTCCTGGGTTTGAGCATTTGCCACAGAAAGCATTAGAAAGTCAGGCGCAGAGGGAAGTCGCGTTCCCGGCTGTTGGGTCCTTCCTCCTCGCAGGACAGGAGGGTGGCGGGCAACAGGTCGCGGATCTGGTCTTGGAGCTGGCCCAAGGCGGCCTGGCGCAGGGAGTGGACGGTATGCCGCCCCCAAGCGGCCAGGCGGGAGCGGAAGGCGGGAAAGAAAGGAGTGTTCATAGGGCGGTATATCTACCGCCTTCTTGACACGTCTGCTACCCTTTTCGGCATGAAAAACCACACGGCTCGATGGGAAGCCCAATACGCGCGACGGCGCGCCCGCCTGGCCAGGGTGGGTTGGATCAGCGAAGGTTACGTGCAGGACCGCGGGCCGGGGGCCGGCGGCCCCTGTTATCAATGGACCCGCAAAGTTCGGGGCAAAACCCTAAGCGTGGCCCTGTCACGGGAACAGTATGAATGGTTGCGTCAAGCGATCAGCAACTGGCGGCAAGTGCAACAGAACCTCAAAGAAATGCAGCGCTTGTCGCGCGAAGTTCTCTTTGCCACCGTGCCCCATCCACCACGACGCAAACGCCTAGGCAAGAAAGTTTTAGGCCTTATCTAAGGGCCATTCTTGACTGACCCCTTTATGGAAAGCCGGCAAGTCATTTCAAAGTTTTGTCACCTCGATAAGCTGTTTCAGCGTCATAAAATGATTGGCAACACGGGGGCTATGCTTGGCGTGTCGAGTTCAATCAATCTCGTCTTTGAGCTAGCATTGGATTTTTAGATAACAACAAAACCAATTTGCCGGCTGTATCTTTGACGACGATTCGATTGCCACTCTTCAAACCAAGCGTGACTATTTTCATGCTGGAATTTTCTGACCAATACTCTATTTCCCTTACTAGACACAAATTTCTCTTGTCGCCAAATGATGTTTTTAGAATCAAATGATCAACGACGATATCATAATCAACCGTTCCGGTTGCTCCCAACCAGTAGGAAACTGGCTTGGTGGCAATTAATCTAAATAAATTCTTAATGTCTATCATTGTTCAAAAATGTCTCCGTTAAGGGGTCAGTCAATAGTATTGTGTTATTTATCACCCTACCTATCCTCCATCATTGCGCGGCGGCGACTTTCAGCGGCACGCGCAAACGAATGTCGTCGGACGCCGCGCCCACGAGCAGTTCGTAATCGCCCGGCTCGACGATGTATTGTTTTTTGGTCGTGTCCCAATAACGAAACCGTTCGACCGGAATGTCCATCGTGATGCGCGCGCCCTGCCCTCGCTCCAAATGAATCCGCGCGAAGCCGCACAGCGCCAGCTTTGGCTGCGGCAGCGCGGAATTGACGTGCCGGAAATAAACTTGCGCCACCTCGTCGCCGTCACGCGCGCCGGAATTTTTGAGCGTGAAGAAAATTTTCGCCGTGTCATTGGCGGTGAATTTGGATTTGTCCAGCGCGGCGGCGGTGTAAACGAATTTCGTGTAGCTCAAACCGTGGCCGAAGGCGAACTGTGGCGTGCCGCCGAAATAGCGGTAGGTGCGGTTGCTCATCGCATAATTTTCAAACGGCGGCAAATCCTCCGTCGAGCGGTAGAACGTCACGGGCAGTCGTCCGGCCGGATTCACGTCGCCGAACAAAACGTCGGCCACGGCGCGTCCGCCTTGTTCACCGGGATACCACGCCTGCACAATCGCGGGCAAATTCTCCGCCTCCCACGGCATTGCGATGGCGCTGCCGCTGCAATTGACAAACACAACCGGCTTGCCGGTGGCAGCCAGGGTCTTGAGCAGCTCCGTCTGCTGCGACGGCAGTTCAATGCGCGTCCGGTCGCCGCCGCTGAAGCCGTCGTAGTTCACCTTCATTTCCTCGCCTTCGAGCTGCGGGCTGATGCCGCCGACGTAAATCACCACGTCCGCTTTCCACGCGGCTTCAACGGCGTTTGCCCACTTTTCACCGCTGATTTCGACGGCCGCTTTCGTGTGAACCGCAAGCGGACAGCCTGGCTCATAATTCACCCCGATGTTCGTGCCGGCGGCGGCCTGGATGCCCGCCAAAACAGTCACCGGCCGCGCGGGCGTGCCGTTGTAATTGCCAAGCAGCACCGGAAGGGAATCGGCGTTCGCGCCGATGACCGCGATGCTTTTGATTTTGGCGCGGTCGAGCGGCAGCACCCCGTCGTTTTTCAGCAGCACGATGGACTCGCGTGCGACCCGCAGCGCCAGCGCCTCGTGTTCCGGCGTGTCGTTTTCCGAAACCGGAATTTGCGCGAACGGGACTTTTTCCGGCGGGTCAAACAAGCCGAGCCGGAACCGCGCTTCAAACAAACGCGAAACCGCCGTGTCAATTTCCTTTTCCGAAATCAACCCGGCCTTCACGGCGCGCGTCAGTGAATTGTAATCCGTGCCGCAGCACAAATCGTCGCCGGCCTTCACCGCGTCGGCGGACGCATCTTCGGGCGTGGGCGCAAATTTGTGATTTCCAAAAATATCGTAAATCGCGCCGCAATCGGAGACGACGTGGCCGTCAAAACCCCATTGGTGGCGGAGCAGTTCGGTGAGCAAAAGCGGGTTCGCGCAGGCGGGTTTGCCATAGACGGAATTGTAGGCGCCCATGACCGCGCCGACGCGGCCTTCGCGGACGGCGGCCTCGAAATGCGGCAGATACGTTTCATAAAAATCGCGCTCCGGAGGGGCGGCGTCGAAACGGTGGCGCTCCGGCTCCGGCCCGCTGTGAACGGCAAAATGTTTCGCGCAGGCCATCGCCTTGATGTAAT